>DLYX01000623.1 GCA_003447545.1 Deltaproteobacteria bacterium
GGTCGCCCTTCCACTCCATGAGGCGCAAGGTTTCCAGAATCCAGGAGCAGCCCGTTTCGGTAAGCACCAGGTGCAGGTCGGGGTGGCGCTCGAACGCACCCGCCCAGAGCATCGCGGTAAACGGGCGGTGCGCCCACATCGCGACTTCGCTGATGTACATCGCGGTGGCCGAGGGAACGTCGCCGTAGTCGGGAGACCATCCCGAATGGGAGTGTACCAGAATACCCTCGTTGGCACAGAGCTCCCACAGCGGTTCGTAGCGTGGGTTGTGGTAGAAGGGGTGTTCGCCGGTGCTGGTCGGCAACAGGACGCCGCCCCACAAACCCATCCTTCGGGCATCGCGAACTTCCTGACAGGTGACCTCGATATCGTCGACGTTGATCAGAGCGACTCCGGCGTGGCGGCCGGGGTTGGCGTTGCAGAGATCGGCCAGCCAACGGTTGTAGGCGCGCACGCCTTCGAGGTTGGCGGCCGGGTCGACCGGGTTGCGGTATTGCAGAAGCCCCGCGCCGAACGGCGCCATCTGCGGGAAAATGATCTCGCCCGCGATGCCGTCGGCTTCGAGTTCTGCGAGACGCGTCGATGTGTCCCATTCACCTCGCCTGGGCGCGAAGGCCGTGTTTTCGTCGGTGAGCATCGCCCAGAGGTCGGCATCTCCGATCTGGTCGGGCAGCTTTGACATCTGGCTCCAACGCGCACCGCCTTCACCGGCCTTGTCGGTGTAGTCGTCGACTGCTTCCTGGTCGAAGAAGGTGCCGGTCCGTACGATCATTTCCCGGATATATTGCAACCACCACTGATCACTGGCCTCGTGGAAACGCTCCGGCATGTATTCCTTGTAGGCTGCCGGAAGGGCACCTGCGTGACAGTCTGCGCTGACGATGACGACGTTGGACATGGAAGACCTTTCAACTCTGAGCCTGCCAAAAACCCGTTTAGGAGCAGGCATAAAATGAATATCTGCAAAATCGCAAAAGGGAAATACCGGGCCGAAACTCGCCATCCTGAGACCCAAAAACGCATCACAAAAACGCTGCTCGCAGAGTCGAAATCACACGCGGAATCACACGCGCAGAAATGGCTTCGAGAACTGGCTGGAAAACCGGCCGTCCTCAGCTTCTCCGAGGCTCTCCTTGAGGTCCTCGAATCCGTTGACAGGCGCGAGATTTCCCGCTCGATCCGGCCGCACGTCCAGCCTCATTGCCTGCCGAGATATAATCCGAATCCGAGCAATGAGATTGCCCGGAAGGTTTAGCCCCACGGGCAGAGATTCGACTCGTGTTGCAATGACACTATATCAGTCGCCAAAAAGGCGGGCAGTCGCCCGCAACCGGATTCGCCCCGGATTCTTCCGGCGAAACGAAAGCACGAGTAGACTGTGAAGATGGTGCGCAAAATTGGAAAACTCGGAAACAATCAGAATCAGCTGCTGCGGAAACAAAGTCGTCACGACACCAGCCCACATCAGCCTTCCGGCGACAATCCCGGGGCTACTGGAACACTTCTCTGCGGAGAGCGCGAAGCTCGCGCCCCGCGAACTGTCCGAGGTCCAGCTGGCAATCACGATCCAACTGGAGCATCTGCTCGGAGCCAACTCCCTGCACTTTGACGCGCGGTGCGCGGCGGGGCCGCTGCCGCGTAGCGGCTTAGCTCAAGGCGACGCGCGGCCCTTCCACGGGTCAACTCATCAATAGATTCAGGTGGATGCCGTGGTTCGACCCGCGTTGACCAATATCGACGTTGCCACCGACACCAGCGTCTCGATCACCAACGTGCGCGGCGTAGCGGCCCCCTCGGTCTCTTCACGGCTGCGATCGGCAAGCCGGTGGATTATCAGTTGAGTGACAAGACGGCGCCGCTCCTCCGTCTCGTGTTCGTCGAACCGGTAGTCGCTGATTATCGCTTCGATCTCCGCAGCGATGAGCCGCATCGTCGTGGAGCGGAGGTTCCATGACCCCGCAGACTCGACCAGCCGCTGGCGCTGAATCGCCAGAAACGACCGACCCGATGCCGAATCGAGCCGGCCGGCCAGCGCCCCGATGGCAATGCGCAGCAGCGCCTCGACCGTCACCGAACCGGACCGCCGCAGCTCGATCAGCGCGTCCATCCGAACCTTGTCGAGTGATGCCTCATGGCGATCGAGAATCGCCGCCAGCAGACCGTCCCGCCCACCGAAGTAGTAGTGAATCGCACCGCCATTGTGCTGATCGGCCAGCCGCGTGATCGCGGCCAGCGTCACCTTCTCGATCCCCTTGGCGGCGAACAATTCCTCGGCCGCATCGATCAGCTCCTCGCGGGTATCTCCTCCGGCAGCAATCGCCATGAACACCTCTTTAGGTCAATCACCTAGAAATTTAGGTGGGTTGACTAATCCTACCACCGCAGCTAAAATATGTAAATATGCGAAACAGTCGACTCTCAATCCCGATCGTACTCTTCAGTCTGGTGCTGACCGCAGCGGGGGCGGCGGCGTTGGAGCCGGCTGCGCGCTGCCAGGTCGATCGGCACAAGGCGCTGGGCTGGGCGGCGAAGTGCGAGGCCGCCGTCGTCTTCAGGGCCATGAGGAGGTTCTTGCCCCCGGATGCCGACCGGCTCCAGCGGTGCGAGGACCGGTTCGTCACGAAGTTCGCCAACATCGAAAACCGGGCGAATGGAGCGTGCCGCCCTGCTCTGGGCGATGCGACAGCGGTCTTGGACGCGTGGCGGGCGTGCGTCCAACCTGTGGCGTCGAGCCTCGGTGGCCCGATGGGGGTGGGCAACGACACGGACCGGTGTCAGAGCACGAAGATCAAGGAAGCAGGCAGGTACGCGGATTGCCGTTTCACGGCGCAGTCGAAGGCGCATAGGAAGGGCGTGACGCCTGACTTCAGTCGCTGCGACGATAAGCTCGAGGCCGAGTTCGCCAAGCTCGAGCTCAGGGGGCCCTGCGCCACTATGGGGGATGCGGCGACCGTACGTGACGATCTCACTGAATGTGTCCAGGCCGCTTCCGGCGAGGTTGCCGACCTGACCGTCGCCCGCACCACCGATCAGATCACACTTGTCGAATCCAGAACACTCAATCGGGATGGTCACTCCTTTGAGCTCAACTTCTATCGCAACGAAGCCTACACGTGTGGCCTGTCTGGAAACTACACCTTTATGGTCGTGGAGCCGGCGAACAATCCCGGTGCTGAGAGGCCCCTATGGGCATACTTACACGGCGGCGGATATGGTTGGTTCGATGAGGACCAAATTTACCAAACAGTGAAGACCCAAACCATGAACACCTGGAACCACGAGGAAACGTTCGACGACTTCATCGACAAACACTTACTCTCCAATACTGTCCGCCCAGATGGCGAAGTGATGAGCTCGACGCTCACGCGACGGATACAGGAAGGGTACCGGGTGCTGTTTCCCGCCTTGTGTGACCACGACAACTATAGCGGCAGAGGCGCCCCCTACCCGAACAATCCGAACCCGAATGGCGGGGTGAGGCAGGTAAACGGCCTGCAAGCCACCATGGCAGCGGTGGACTATACCGTCGCCCAATACCCGAGCACTCAGGTTTTTGCGCACGGGACCAGTGCAGGCTCACTTGGCGTATGGGCCATGTCTCAGGCCTATATCGAAGAAGGCGTCTACCTCACAGCCGTTGTGGCGGACTCCTGGACCTTCGTGCCGCCACGTGTCTTCGATATGTTCGACATCTTTGTCGGACAAGAGGGCTATGTTTTCAATGGTGGTGATCTTCGTACCGATGGCATGGACAAAATTGGTTTTCCCTATGAGGAACTCGGCATTCACTCGATAGCAAAGATCAATGGTGGGTTCACCGCGGTGCCCCACATGTTCATCATCGGTGAGAAGGATCCTGGTTGCGCGGGCTACCGCGGAGGCATACTGCCGACAATCCCCGAGGCGGAAGCAGCTGGATTAAGTAACTGCGGTTGGATGTATGACGAGTTGGTTCAGGCGATTGATAATCAACCCAACAGCCCTCATATATTTGATCTCTCTCCCACCGGCGATCACGTTGA
>DLYX01000281.1 GCA_003447545.1 Deltaproteobacteria bacterium
TCCTTCCTCGGGTGTCATCGGAAACTTTCCGACCTCCTTTGCCACCAGCAACAGCCGCTGGGGAATGCCGGGACTTCATATCCTTGACTCTGCAAGCGCTCATCTCGGGAACCTCCAATCCATGGAGATCGGCGCCTCGGACCCTGACGATCCCGATCTGGTCGAAAATTTCATCGACGACGACTTTGATGACGGCCTTCAGGGTGGCGCCTGTCCGGACGAAGCAGCAGGCGGGATCCGAGCCGACGCCGCCCCCGTAACGCTAAGCCTTGCTGCCACCGGCAGCGGGACGCTTTACCTGAACATTCTGATCGATATGAACCATGATGGAGTCTGGAGCAACCCGCTCCCGAACGCAGGTCTACCCGAATGGGTCGTACGCGATCACCCGGTCAGCTCGGGGCAGATCACCACACCCTCCTTCTTGATTCCCCTTGCCTTTTCACCGGCATGGGCCCGGATCTCACTGACCGACGCTCCCGTGAGCGATACCTTCGCTGATGATGGAACCGGATGGGACGGATCAGGCACTTTCCTCCGCGGCGAGGTTGAGGACTATAAGCTCGGCCATCAACTGGCTTCCGCCTGGGCCGCCGCTGAAGCCGCAGCCGAGGCTGAGGCAAGCGCCTTTGCCGCAGCTGGAGCTTTTGCTTTCGCCACCGCTTCGGCTCAATCGTTGAGCGCCAGCAGCGCGTCCGTCACAACTCAGGCAAACGCGTGGAGTTTCGCGTGGGCAGAAGTGCAAGCCTGGGCTCAGGCCGCCGCCGAAGCGCACGCAAGAGCTGTGGCGTGGGCGGATGCTACCCAGTCAGCCAGTGCCCAAGCCGGCGCCTATGCCTTCGCCGCAGTTACCGCCTGCGCCAACGCAGAGGCACAAGCAGCCGCGGTGGCGGCCTCGTGTGCCTCCTGTGCCTGCGCGAGTGCTTGTAGCGAAGCCTCAGCCGCAGCCGCCGCGGCAGCCGAAGCATGCGCGGCAGCGAGTGCCTCAGCTCAAGCAAATGCCAATGCCGCATCATCGGCGTCGAGTTCCGCCGTCGCCGCTGCTGGATCCAGCGCGGCCGCAGCAGCGGAATCGAGCGCCGCAGCGGCAGCCTACGCGACCGCGTCAGCCGCGGCATTGGCTCACGCTGAAGCGTTCGCGATCGCCGTTGCTGAAGCCGAAGCATTTGCCTTCGCCGCATCCACGGCTGCCGCGAGTGCAAGCAGTCATGCAAGCGCCTCGGCCGAGGCGGCCGCCGCCGCAAAGGCCGCCGCTTGTGCCGGCGATCAGAGCGGAAGTTCGGCTGCCTCGGCGCAGGCTGTCGCCGCAGCGAGAGCCGCCGCCTCCGCGCAAGCAATCGCGGTCGCTGCGGCCGAAGCCGCTGCCGGGGCGTCGGCCGCGACTCTCACCCGCACGGTAGTAGGCGCGGAAGCCTACGTTGCTGTCGCCACCAGCGTGGGCGCATCAGCTCAAGCCGCTGCGTCAGCCGCAGCAACGGCCGATGCCTGGGCCAGCGCCGCAGCCGTCGCGGAAGCGAGCGCTTCCGCAGCAGCGAGTGCAGGAGCCTTTGCCTCGGCCGCGGCCAGCAGTTCGGCCAGTGCCATCGCTGCCGTATCCAGTTCGTCCTCGGCTTCCTGCAGCGGAGACTGCTGCACGGATCCTGACCCACAACAGCCCGAAGTCTGCTACAAGGCCAAGGGAAGAACCCTCGCGGCAGGCGAACGTCTCGCCGTTGAAGACGAGTTCGGTGCCATGGTGGCAGAAATCAAAAAGCCCGCGATGTACTGCGTCCGGGCCGACGTGGAAGGGGTAACACCGGGCGTTCCGGGCGGTCCGGGCGATCCCCCCATCCCGCAACCCGTGGACCTGTCGACGACGCAATACTCCGACCTGACGGGTTCCCACAATGGGACGGCCTCAACCGGATCTCGCCAATGCTACCAGATTCGGGAGCGGGGCAAGCGGCCGAGCGTCAAGGCCGCAACGATAGCGGCCGAAAACGGCATTGCCCTTGACTCGCTCCAACTCCGGAGCGCTCACATGCTGTGCCTCCCAACCACGGACGCAACAACGCCGTAGGTCCATTGGAACTCGAAGAGGGGCTCCGCACACAACGGAGCCCCTCTGGTTTCAAGAGAAAGTTCATCGGGGCGACCGAAGAGCTGAAGTCATTTACGCGAAACGGTTCCTCAGATGGTTTGGCGTTTCGGTTGTCGGTGGTGGACCGGATTGGGTAGAAGCAGACCAGTGACTGGTATGCGTTCGCGGAAAGTATGGCTCGGGGTTGCCGGGATAGGTGCCCTTCTCGTGGCATCGGCGCTCCTGCTCGAGAGGGAACAGGTCGGCCCCGATCGAATCTTGAGGGCCGGAAAAATCCTGACGATGGACCCCGACCGTAGTGAAACGAATCGCCAATACTGGAGTTCGCTCACCCGCTGAACGGCACATCGCGATGGTGTGGGCCCAGCGACTCAAGCGAGTATTCATTGCCTGAAGAACCGCTTCGCTGCAGATCCATCACGCCTTGCTTGAATATACACATCAGCCACGTCTCCATCCTGATCTACGGCCCGCCACAGGTAATGTTGCTTGCTATTAATTTGAATGGTCCAGCACACCGGTGAATACTTCATCCACCAAGAGTGGTGTCGCCCTAGCCTCGGTGCTTTTCGTGTCAATCTGCGTAAATAAATGTTTCCGATCCGGATGCACCATGAGCGGTTAGCAGTCTCCGACTCGCCTTCCCGCCCGCGGCGAAGCCCTTTAGCGCACCGAGAGAAATCCATACTCGGGTTCGCAATTTCGATGAAAATCTCGAGCCGGGGATCAATCTCCTGCCGACGGGGGTGAGGGGAAAGCGGCACCTCTGGCCTCGCCGGGCGCCCTGCTCTCCTGTGACCGTGCTGTGACCGTGGTGTGACCGGTTTTGTCACCAGGCCCCCACCGCTTGTGCCCGCTGTGTGCCAGACTGGGGATAGCTCCACATCCCTCAGGAACAGAAAGCTCCCGGGATTTCTGGCCCGGAAGCCTTCTGCTTGTGGTCGTGCGTTATGTCGAGTGATGTCCCGTATCAGGCCGCAATGAAGATCTGATTCAAACGATTCGAAATCGGCATGGCAGGCTACCCCCTATGCTTGGCTTCAGCCTTCGGGTTGAGCGCTACTCGCGCTCAATCCTCGTCGACCACAGGCTTCTCGCGGACCCGGCGTTCCGCCATGATATGCTCGTTGAGTCGACCTACGAATTTTTTGAATCCATCCATCGTGAAACCACAGGATGCATCGATAAAATTGCCACGTGGATCAAAAACAAGTGTGGTCGGGATATACGAAACCCCCAGTTCATCAGCGGCACGGCCACGAGAGTCTCGCGTCAGCAGAATATCACCCCAGCCCTTCCATGACCGATAAGCTTTGCGGAGCGTTCGCATATCTTCGTCGAAATTGATGGCAACAACCTGCAGCTCATCGCTCCCCACCTGACGCTGAATCGAGCTGAGCAGCGGAAGCTCTTCGCGACATGGCGGGCAGTAGCTCGCCCAGAAGGAGACGACTACGAACTTGCCGCGCATCGATTCGAGCAGAACGTCATTACGGTCCATATCGCGGCCAAGGTAGTTGCCCACCGTGCCTTCCGGGATCGGTCGACATTCCTCTGCCTGAGCCGAGGCAGCAGCAGCCAATAGCCCCAGCAAGAGGCCACCC
>DLYX01000220.1 GCA_003447545.1 Deltaproteobacteria bacterium
GGTCGGCGCCTGCCGAAAGACGAAGCCCGCCCGCCGAAGTCTCCCCCCTTTCTACTCTATGCGGGTCGCATTGACGCGCATAAAGGTGTTCCCGATCTGATGAAATGGTATGCGGAGATGCGCGATTTGCACTCCGACCCACCGCGACTGGTTCTGATCGGAGGAAAAGGCCCTGAATACCAGAGACTCCCCGGCGTCGAAGTGCGCGGATTTGTTTCGGAAGAAGAAAAACTCGAACTTATGCGCACGGCATTGGCATTCGTGCACCCCTCCCCTTTCGAAAGTCTTGGCATCGTATTGCTCGAAGCCCTCGCATGTCGCACGCCCGTGATTGTCACGAAAAAATCCGAGGTGATGGTGGAGCATTGTCGCGAGAGTCAGGCTGGAGTCTGGATCGAGAACGGAGCCGAACTGGCCGCCATCACCAAGCGACTTTCTTCCGGCGACCTGCGCCGCGAGCTCGGCGATCGTGGCCGACGCTGGGTCGAGCGCGAATACAGCATCGAGAGCTACACCGGGCGCCTGCTGCAAGCCTTTCCCGTCTCAGCTCCTCCTCCAGCACCATAGCCGAGACAACGCACGGATCCGGGAACGATCGCTTCCGCAGTGGACCGCGGGGTAAATATGCTACCTTGTGATTGAAATGTCGGAGTCTTTCAAAGTAATCGCACATCGCGGGGCGTCAGCGCATGCCCCTGAAAATACGATGCCGGCTTTTACGAAAGCAGTAGAGCTGGGCACATCGGAGATCGAGCTCGATATTCGCTTTTCGGCCGACGAGGAGATCATCGTCTTCCATGACGACCGGCTGGACGCCAAAACCGCTCTTCGAGGCAGAGTTCGCGAACACCCCGCGGCCGTCCTCTTCCGCACCGAAATCGGGTCCTGGTTCGACCGACAACATCCGGAAGAAAAAAATCAATACGCGGGCACTTGTCTGATCGGACTCCGGACCGTTTTCGAGCAGATGAATGGCCACGTGCACTACCATGTCGAGCTGAAAGGCGATGACGATCTCCTCCCGCTGCGACTCCTGCAAATGATCGATGTCTTCGATTTGCGCGAACGGGTGACCGTGTCTTCTTTCTCGGTGGATCGCCTGCGCGAAGTCCAGCGACTCGCCCCCGAGATCCCGCTCTGCCTCTTGCTCTGGCGTACTATGAAAGACACTCGGAACTCTCGATATAGCTCCGAACTCGAGGGCCTATCGCACGAGCAAATCCAGCAGTTCTGGACAGACGAGGCCGCCGCAGCCGGCTTCCAGCAGATCGGGGTAAGTGCAGCCGACTTGGTGCCGCATACAATGGCCCACGCCACGGATCGCGGGCTGGACGTGAGAGGCTGGGGCGTGCACAACCAGGACGACCTGCGAAGGCTTTACGAAGTCGGCGCCGTCGGTGCGACTGTGAATTGGCCTGGCCTCGCCCTGCAGGCCATCCGGGAACGATTCGCTGATCGATCCTGAATTTGAATTCTGCGTCGCCCCTTCCGTCTGAACTTCATTCCAGTCGGAGCACCTTCGCCTTGCACCCTATGCTCGGCGAATCCTCCAAGCTGGACAAGGGGGACTATGCTGGTTCAATCGCTCGCATTTTCGGGAAACGCCAACCTGAAGAATGCGACGATGCAGCCTGGCATTCACCAAGGCAATTACCGATGCATTCTCCCGGGGATTCTCCTTGCGCTCTCGATGATTCTCCCAGGGTGTGGAAGCTCGGCTCCATCAACCTTCATCGAGGCCGAATCCGGGATCATTCTCGGAGCGGCGGCGGTCTATTCGGATGAAAATGCCAGCGGTCGGCAGGGCGTTGCCTATTTGAGCTCATCAGGAGCAGGCGTGCGGGTCGCGAATGTCCCGGAATCGACCACGGTAAATATAAGATACGCTGCGGCCCGACCCGGATCCTTATCTGTTTTCATTAATGGAGAACGGGTCGGGTCCATCGATTTTCCATCCACCGGAGCCTGGGTGGGGAGTTACGGCGTCGCATCTTTCCCATTTGCGATACCGGCCAACTCTGATTTCTCCCTCATCTTTGCCGAGGGGGATACCGCCATGAACGTGGATCGCCTGCGATTCTTTCATCTGGATCCTCCGGACGCGCCCACGCCCCTCCCCCTACCCAGCGCGACCCCGGACCCTGCCGTCGACCCTGATCCAATCGTCGACGCAACTGAGGCAATTTTCGGGATCAATGCGGACGGACAGCTTTTCCACGTCGATGAGGGCTGGAGCGCGAGCTTCCACTATCTTTGCCTCGAGAATGATTGTCGCCCCGGCGTGCGCGTGGATGGTCATTTCCTGCGTGACGTCTCTCAACTTGTCGACCTTGGAGAAACCGTCGACATTGAATTCAAGGTCGAAGTCGACGGTGGACAATGTCTGACCGGTCCGCGACGCATCACCCGTCAGGCAAGCCTGACGTCGATCGAAAGCCCATGCGCGAATGGCCTCCCCCCGCTGCCACCCGGGCCCGCGGTCACGCCATCGGCGACGCCGCCAACGCCAAGAGCGAGCCCCGAAAGAACGGCTGCGCCAACCCCGGCAGAAACACCGCCAGCGACGCCAACGGCTCCTCCTGGTGCGGACGGATCCTCTCCGGCGGGGAGCCGGACAGATGGCGCTGGCTTGATCTCTACCGATGGCGAGACAATCACGACTCGACTCGCGGAACGGTTTCGAGACCGCCACGAGAGTGACCTGAATCACGACGCCTACATCGACCAATACGCACAAGGGAGCGCCTATGAAATCATTCTCATCGATCGACCCGAAGGGTTGGAGGTTCAGGTCTATTCACCCGATGCCCCCCTGAGCATGGTCAATTTCACCTACGACCATATCCTCAATCCCGGCTTTGCCGATCCTCCTCAGTTCACCGGGGCCACATTCATGGCCAAGGGCAGCCCGGAGGGTCCGGCCAATGACGATCCGGGTTGGATGGCAAGCCGGCTTTACGCGCAGGTGGACTCGATTCGCGGGCGCTCGTGGGCCGAGATCCGACAGCGCAGGGAGATCGTCACCCTCGAGTTCACGCCCCGACGCGAACTTGGCGGCAATTTCCCTCAGTACTATTCGGACATTCTGCGCTACCGCGCCGGAGCGGGCGGAATCACTCTGGAGAGGGATACCGCCCGATACTTCTCTGCGGGACCCACGACCAATTTCGCGCATGGCACACCGGGGTTCGAACTATCCCAGCCCTTTCTCGGCATTGATCAGGCCCGCCTGCATCAATTCACCCTCGGGCGCGAAATTTTTCGCGCCAGTTTTCTGGGGGAACGCTTGCCCGGCAATGGTGGTTTCGCGGTTGGCGGCAGTCCGGATGCAGCGAGCAGCACTTGTGTCCATTGCCATTTCCAACTGGGCAAAGCCGCACCCCCCGGGCGAGCTGATCGCTTGCGCCAGGGGTTTATCAACGAGGCTGGAGACCTCCGTGTCGCGCCGTCGTTGATTGGACTCGGACTTCTCGAAGCTGTCGGTGACAGCACCATCGAGGACTTCGCGCGACAGAGCGGCGGCAAAATCCCTGCGGGGCGATTTGGATGGAAGGCCAGCGAACCAACCCTGCGAGACCAGATCGAGAAAGCGTTCGTATTGGACCTCGGAGTCGAGAACCCTGACGAGAGATTTGTCGACAGGATCGAAGACTATATCCGGGGACTCGGCGTGCCGGTACGGAGACACCCGCGAGCCCAGATCGCCCAGCAGGCCAATACACGACTTCGCGTACCCGACCAATTGACCATCACTGACCCTGATGTCCTCGACGGAGAGAGGACCTTCCGGGATATTGGCTGCGCAGGCTGCCACCGCCCGGAGATGCAAACGGGCGACTTTCATCCAGTCGCTCAGTTCCGGAACATCACCATCCGGCCTTTCACCGACTTGCTCCTCTGGAATATGGGCGAGGACCTTTGTGCGGATAACGACGAGGGTTCTGCGGACCGGTGCGAGTGGCGAACCGCACCCCTTTGGGGAATCCGCCTTCAGGAATGGGTCACCGGGCATGCGACCTTCCTCCATGACGGTCGCGCCACAACTTTGGACGAATCCATCCTTCTGCATGGAGGAGATGCCGCATCCGTGCGGACCTCCTACCAAGAGCTCTCCGACACTAACCAGAAAAATCTCCTGCTCTACCTGCTCACCCTCTAACAGGGCCCAGGCATGAGGGAATAGAAGGGCGCGCGAGATCGCCAGTGCTTGACACCTTGCATGGGGTTGATGGATGTTGGCAAACGGGATTTCTCGACCCGCGAGTAGCTATGAAAAATTCTAAAGGCAAAGAAAAAACGCGCGCCATTTGTCGGACCTGCATGATCTCCTGCGGTGTCTTCATGGAAATCGTAGATGGACGGGTCAAGAGTTTGATTGGCGACTCGGATGATCCCGCGTCGCATGGGTACTCCTGCCGCAGAGGCCGCGATATCGAGGGGCACCTATACGGCCCCAACCGAATCCTCCGCCCACTGCAGAAAGACGCGAACGGAGAATTCCAATCCGTTTCACCGCAAACCGCCGTTTCCGGGATTGCCGAGAGACTGAGTGAAATTGTCGACAAGCACGGCCCTGCCTCTGTGGCCCTCTACTCGGGCACCTACGCGCTGGCCCCTCCGGGCGGCATGGTATCCGGTGCGTTCATGGATGCACTGGGTTCTCCGATGTCATTCAGCTGCGGCTCGATCGACCAACCCGGAAAACTCCTGGCACGCGCCCTGCACGGAAAATGGCACGCGGGCGGCACTGCATTCGCCGAGGCGGAAACATGGTTGTTCATCGGCACCAACCCGGCGGTATCGGGCCTTGGCGGCGTCCCCACGATCAATCCCAACTGGCACCTGCACCGAGCGGTAAAGCGTGGAATCAAACTGATCGTGATTGATCCCAGACGCAGCGAAACCGCACAGAAGGCTCGAGTCCACCTGCAACCGGTTCCCGGCGAGGATGCGACCATCCTGGCCGGCATGGTTCGTCTTGTGCTCGCAGAAGGGCTTGAGGACAAGGACTTCGTTGCCGAGAACGGCAAGAATCTCGAAGAACTGCGCCAGCACGTCGAACCATTTACACCTGAGTTCGTGGAGAAACGCGCTGACATTCCGGCCGATCAACTGCGCGAGGCCACGCGGATCTTCGCCAACGCCAAAACCGGTGGCGCCAGCGCCGGTACCGGGTCCAATATGTCGCCGCGGGGAACTCTGGCCGAGTATCTTCTGGCTTGCCTGATCACGCTCTGCGGCTTTCGTGCCAAGCAAGGTGACCGGGTCCCGAACCCCGGCGTGCTCGTA
>DLYX01000616.1 GCA_003447545.1 Deltaproteobacteria bacterium
TTCCGACTCCTCGGTCACGTGGGCCTGATCGAGGACCTCTCCGATATCACGGCGCAGAATCGTCCGCGCCAACGTCGTTTTCCCCACGTTGGTGTGTGAGATCAGGCTCAGGGTTACGGTACTCATCGCTTGCTCATGCCCCTCGATCATCCGTGACAGAGGCTTGCTCGGCAGCCGCCACGTCTTCCGGTCGTAATTCAGTACCCAGATCCAGATGAACCGCGGTCAGGCCAATTTCACGGATCACTCGGTCCCAAGTCCTCTCTCTTTCTAGCGCACGAGCGTCCTCGGTCCTATCGAAGCGCGCACGCCACGGCGATCGATCCACCACCGCAAGCACCGCCCTCCCCTCCGAAAGCGAGAGCAAATGGGTCAAAAACTCCCCGTGGACCTCCCGTTCGGGAGATTGCGCCAGGGAGAAAACAACAATGACCAGGTCCGGGACCGGGCCATCGGTCCGCAAGGAAGTCCCGGCGCCGTAGACAAGAGGTTCCCCCAGCCGGGCGGAAACACCGTGGCCGGCAACCTCGAGGGCCAGTTCCAAGGCCGTATCCCTCTCTTTTTGGGGCAAGGTGTAGCTGTAGGGAAGGATCTCCGCGAAGAACCCGCTGCCCTCACGCGAACCCCGGAGCACCCGAAAAGATCCGGACAGGGGATCCACAGGCAAATCCTGCCCGCGTCGGTGGGCCACCAAAAGACAGCCCAGCAGCAGAACCGTCCGCGGCAGCAAAACCGTGAGTCCCGCGGTCAGCGCCCAGAGATGAATCCAGGGAGCGGCCATCACGGCCCCTCCCGGCTGACGCATCTGCTCGAGAGCGGCGACGTCCGGCAACGCGATGCCCAGCATCCAGGCCGCCGGCCCGAGCGTTACCTGGAGCAAAAGCTGGACGGTTTCCGGGTCGAGGAAGGTGCTCTCCCACGTCGCCTGATACTCCAGTGCCAGGCCGCGCAGGTACATCCCCAGCACAGCACCACCAACGGCCAACCCCGCACCGGCGTGGAGGAGAGCGCGAATCCGCAATCCCGCGATGGGAGCAAATTCCGCGGTCCAGGAACGCAGATAGGCAGGGAGTGCGCGGGCCACAATCGCTGTCTCATCAGGGTCGGGAGCGTTGAGTCGTGCACACGCCCATTCCCCCGCCCAGGCGTAGAACGCCGAGGCTCGACCGGGCCCGAATCTCGGCTCCGCGACCGATTCTGGCGCGCCCTCGCCCCGAAACACCGAAAAAATCAGCACGAGATACGCGAAGAAATTCCAGAGAATCAGGCCCAGCAGAGGAAAGGCGAGAAGGCTGATATAACGCTCCGGCCCCGCCACATTGGTCATCAAGCCGGAGAGAAGAGCCAAAACGCCAACCGGCAGAAAGCTCGCCTGCGAAACCCGGGTCAGGCGCAGAACGCCGGAAATCCCCGATACTCGCTCCATCAACAGCGCAAGCAAGGCTCGGGCGCGATGCGCAGCCAGTGCTGCAGGCGGGCCACCTGCGGCGAGAGCCTCCTCGGTGGCGGCCCGACGCGCGCGCACGCGCAGTAGAAGCCCCTCGGGGTCTGCTTCCTCAACTGCCCGAATCAGGGCAATTTTCTGTGCGTCTCGCTCGCGCATGCTTCTTAATCAATCGGAATCCCGGGGCAACCGCCAGAGCACACCCCTTGTCTATCCACTCGCAGAAGATATTGTCCCGCCGAGGTCACGCTGTCCCTTCTCCAGGAAAGGAATTCGGAAAATGTCTCAATCCCCGCGCCCCACCGAAACAGACGAGTGGAAAGCTCTCCACAATCACCAGCAAGAGCTGGCCGATGCTCACCTCCGAGAGATGTTTGCCGACGATCCGGGCCGTAGCGAAGCACTCAGCCTCGAGGCCCTCGACCTCTTCGTCGATTTTTCAAAAAACAGACTTACCACGGAAACTCTCGGTTTATTGCAGGCGCTGGCCGGGCGCATGAACCTGAGCAAACGCATCGAGGCGATGTTTTCCGGAGAGAAAATCAATATCACGGAGAATCGCGCCGTACTGCACGTGGCACTGCGAGCGCCCCGAGACGCCGTCATCGAAGTCGAGGGCAAGAACGTCGTGCCGGAGGTCCATGCGGTACTGGACCAAATGGCCGGCTTCGCGGAAAAAATTCGCAGCGGGAGCTGGACCGGCCATACCGGCAAGAACATTCGCCATGTGGTCAATATCGGCATCGGAGGGTCCGACCTCGGGCCGGCGATGGCCTACGAGGCTCTGAAATCCTTCAGTGACCGTTCGATCAGCTTCGACTTTGTCTCCAACGTCGATGCCACCGCGTTCGCCGAGGCGGTCGAGGGCAAAGACCCGGCGGAAACTCTTTTCATCGTCTGCTCCAAGACCTTCACCACACTGGAAACGCTCGCCAACGCACACAGCGCACGCCGTTGGATGCTGGACGCTCTCGGCGACGAAGCTGCCGTGGCCCGTCATTTTGTCGCGGTTTCCACGAACGCAAAAGAGGTGGCGGCCTTCGGCATTGATACCGCC
>DLYX01000256.1 GCA_003447545.1 Deltaproteobacteria bacterium
CTCCAGCCCCAGGAATCATTGACCGAGCCCAGTGGGGCGGGAAGGGATCACCTTCTGCCCCCCGAACCCCCGCCGGTCTACACGACGGGCCGCAGCGGGGATCCGGCGAATCTCCCGGCTGACGCGGCCGGGGTCCCTGTGATTCGCACCGGCCGCGGCGGCGATGCTACCTTTCACGGCCCCGGCCAGTTGGTTGGCTACCCGATCGTGGACCTCCGACGTCGAGGCAGCGACGTCCACCGCTACCTCCGGCAGATCGAGGCCGGTCTCCTCGCTGCGTTGGCCTCCTACGAGATCGACGCGCACAGAGAGTCGGGCCGCACGGGCATTTGGGTCCGGCGCCCCGACGATATGGAATCGGCCAAGATCGCCTCGATCGGTATCGCCGTGCGACGCGGTGT
The DNA here is from genome assembly GCA_003447545.1 of Deltaproteobacteria bacterium. GTDB lineage: Bacteria > Desulfobacterota > Binatia > UBA12015 > UBA12015 > UBA12015. The sequence continues at coordinate 402 of DLYX01000256.1, forward strand.
CGCCTGGCATGGGTTTGCCCTCAACGTCGACAACGACGTCCGTGGATTCGAGCGGATTACCGCCTGCGGGATTCCCGGAATCCGCATGACCTCGATCATGGAGGCCGGTTCCGGCGCCAGACCGAGCCTGCCGGACGTGGCGGAGACGGTCGCCCGGGCGATGGCCAGCGCCCTGGGAGCGCCCGCTCCTAGTTGATTTCATGATAGTTTTGGCCGCTATATTGCTTCGCGAACCCGTTTCCCGTAGCAATCTGTACGGCCGGATCTGATGGTCCGGTGTGGTTTCGGAGGAGAGGCGATGCTCAAGCTATACGATTATATGCAGTGTCCGTTTGGCCAGAAGGCCCGGATCGTGCTGGCCGAGAAGCAGCTCGATTACGAGTTGGTGCCGGTCGACCTGCGGAAAAATGAGCAGTTCGAGGCCGCTTTCGTCGAAATGAGCCCATTTCACAAGGTTCCCGTCCTCGTCGACGAGGAGGGCGCTGATGACCCCGAACGTATTGTTGTCTATGACTCGACGACAATTGGCGAATACCTCGAAGACGAGTATCCGGAGCCTGCTCTGTTGCCTCCCGCCGAGGAAGCCGCAGACCGCGCGAGGATCCGCAGTCTCGAGGATTTTGCCGATCAGGCCTTCGTTCTACCGGCAGGAAACTACCTGACCGAGTATATCAAGGAAGAGAACGGCGATCCCGACAGACTGGGGCGCGCCAAGGACGAACTGGATCGAGCCTTTTTCCGCCTCGAGCGGGAACTTCAAGGCGGTCGCAAATACCTCGGAGGCGATCTCTTCACGCTTGCGGATGCCGCTTTCGCCCCGCGCTTGCTTCTGCTGGCTGGTCGCGGTGTCGAGCTCCCGGCCGAGACGAGGGCGCTTCGAGGCTATATCGACAGGCTCCGTCAACGCGAGAGCATTCGCGGTCTGCAAGGGATCTGATCCCGAGCCGCGAACCATGCTGACTCCGGAGCCGTGGTTCAGGAAGGCAGGCAACGCGGATGACGCCTGAAGAGGAAGAAGCGAAGAGACTCGCGATCGTGAAGTCCTTCCGGGTGGTCTGCCTCTGCAACAAGATCAAACGGGGCATCATTGAGAAGGCGATCGACTCCGGTGCAACGACGATCACCGAAGTACGAATGCGAACGCGGGCCGCGACCGGCCCTTGTGGGGCCAAACGATGCGGGCCCGTCATCACTCGGATGCTTCGCGGGGAGGACTGACGTCTTGCCTGCCGCTTATCGAGTGATACCCTCGGAGGCTGCCGACCAAGACCGGACGGCCGAGGTTGCCTATGAACGAGATTGAATTGCCCGCGAGCATTCCCCTTTTTCCCCTTCCGAATGCCATTCTTTTCCCTGGGCTCAGCTTGCCCCTGCATATTTTCGAACCGCGCTACCGAGAGATGGCCGCCGACGCACGCGCCGGTGAGGGCATGATCGGGATGGTATTGCTCAATCCGGCCGACAAGCCGAGCCCCGACGGGGATCCGGCTGTATTCCCGATCGGCTGCGCCGGCAAAATAGACCAATTCGAACTCCTCGAAGATGGACGTTCCAATCTCCTGTTGAAAGGGTTCCGACGTTTTCGAATTCGCCTCGAGCAGGGCGAGAAACCCTATCGCATTGCCGAGATTGAATGGCTCGACGGCGAGGGAATCGACGAGAGTCTGTCTGCAATTCCCGCAGAACTTGTCCCGAAACTAGAGGAACTCCTGAAACGCGAAGGACGTAACTTTGAAGGGAGCCTCGTCGATCACCTTCCGGATGACCCCGCGATCGCGATCAATACGCTCGCTTTCGCGATGGATCTGAATATGGTCGAAAAAATGGCTTTGCTGGAATGCGACACGGCCCTCCTGCGAGCGGACCGCCTGCTTGAGTTCGTCGAGTTCCGGCTTGCCGGCACCGTCCAGGGCTTGTCGGACGCCGAAAGGATCGTGCACTAAGATGATGGCCCAAATCCCGGCGCTGCTTGCGCTTATCGCGCTCATCTCCGCAATCGTCACGATGGTAATCGGAGTTTCAGTCGGACATGAGAATGCGTCCGTGGAGACATTGATCTATGCGGGCATGGCAACGATCTTTCTCCAGGTTTTCGCATTGGCGGTGACCTTTATTCACAGCCGCCTGGTGACCCAGGACATCGCGGAGTTGATGTTGGCCGTCAAGGCGGCCGAGGAGGGCGCTTCCCCCGCCTCGGATGGGATAAGGCAGCCCATAGATTCACATGCTAGTAAATCGAGGTAAATTCGAGGTGAATCATGAAACGCAGCCTGCAAGATGTACTCAAGGATGCCCGCGCCATCGTGCCCGAGGTATCGACAGACGAGGTATCCGCCAGAATAGCCGAGGGACTCGGTAAGGCGGTCCTTCTCGACGTTCGTGAAAAAGAAGAGTTTCGGGAAGGCCACCTCCCCGAGGCAGTCTCGGTTCCCCGGGGTTTTCTTGAAATTCAGATCGAAACCGCCATTCCGGATCGAGACACGCCGATCGTCGCCTATTGTCAGGGAGGGACGCGATCATTGATCGCCGGGCGCGCCCTCAAGGAAATGGGCTACACCGATGTGGTATCGATGGCAGGGGGCTACGGCGTCTGGAAGGGAGCCGGGCACCCATGGACACAAGACCATCAATTCACGCCCGACCAGTTGCAGCGATACAGCCGCCACTTTCTTCTGCCTGAGGTAGGCGAAGAGGGACAGGCAAAACTTCTCGATGCCAAAGTCCTTCTGATCGGCGCAGGCGGTCTCGGTTCGCCGACGGCCTACTATCTCGCTGCGGCCGGAGTGGGCACCATCGGTATCGTCGACGACGATACCGTGGATCGATCCAACCTCCAGCGCCAGATCCTGCATACCGAAGAGCGAGTCGGGATGCCCAAGGTCGAATCAGCTCAATTGACGCTGCAGGGCCTGAACCCGGACGTCAAAGTCGTGCCCTATCAGGAGCGCATCAGCTCCGAAAACGTCATGAGCCTCTTTGCTGACTACGACATCATCGTGGATGGATGCGACAACTTTCCCACCCGGTATCTCGTCAATGACGCCTGCGTGTTTTTGAACAAGACAAACGTTCACGGCAGCATTTTTCAGTTCGAAGGCCAGACGACGGTTTTCCAGCCCCAC
>DLYX01000609.1 GCA_003447545.1 Deltaproteobacteria bacterium
GCTCTCTATACCGCTGCCAAGGCAGGCTTGCGGATGATGACGCGCTCGATGGCTCATGAATTGGTTCGTCACGGAATCCGCGTCAACGCAATCGCCCCGGGAACCGTCGACACGCAGATGGTCCGCAACACTCCCCCGGAGATGCAGGCGGGCATGCGGGACGCCGCACCAGTCAAGCGAATGGCTTCCCCCGAGGAGATGGTCGGTGCCGCCCTGCTGCTTGCCAGCGATGCCGGCAGTTTCTCCACAGGCCAGACGATCATTCTCGATGGCGGCATGACGACCTCCTGAGTCCTCGACGCCGAGCACATCGGAGCCCTGCGAACGGCCGCTACCAGCAAAGAATTGCTCACCCGTGGCGGCCAGCTAATTCACCTTGAAACGAGTTTTTCGTCGATTGAAGTTGCCAGACACGAAAGAGGCGCATACCACAGGGCCATCAGGCTTTGTCCCGATCGGAAGAGGACTCCCGCATGCCCAGTGAACTCTACTACGACCCCTACGATTACGCGATTGACGCCAACCCGCATCCGGTCTGGCAGCGCCTGCGGGAAGAGGCGCCTCTCTACTACAACGAGAAACTCGACTTCTATGCCCTGTCCCGATTCGATGACGTCTGGGATGCCTCCATCGACCACGATACCTTCAGCTCCGCCCACGGCACCGTGCTCGAGGTCATCAGCGACAACGTGAACTACGGCCCCATGATGATCTGGCTCGACCCGCCAGATCATACCCAACTGCGTAAATTGGTCGGGCGCGCCTTCACGCCGCGTCGCATCCGCAGTCTGGAAGAGCGCATCCGTGAGCTTTCGGCCGACTACCTCGACCCTCTGGTCGAACAGGGTCGTTTTGATTTTGTCGAAGATTTCGGAGCCCGACTGCCCGTGATGGTCATCGGGGCCCTCCTCGGACTTCCTGCAGACCAGCAAGAGCAGGTCCGCGCCTGGACCGACAGCCTTCTCCATATCGAACCCGGCGAAACGCAACTGAACGTGAACTCGCAGGACGCCTCCAAAAACCTCCGCGACCTTTTCCAACGCGAGATTACAGCGCGGCGAAAAGCGCCTCGAGACGATCTGATGTCAGACCTTCTGGCCAGCGAAATCGAACTTCCTGATGGAAAGCGTCGTCGCCTGAACGACGAAGAGCTTCATGCCTTTGTCGCACTCCTCTCGGGCGCCGGAAATGAAACTGTCGCACGCCTGCTCGGTTGGGCCGGCGTCGTTCTCGCACAATACCCGGAACAGCGAGAGCGACTCATCGAAGACCCCTCGCTGATTCCCAACGGAATCGAGGAACTGCTGCGCTACGAGGCACCGTCACCCATTCAGGCACGATACGTCACCCGACCGATCGTCCTGCATGGCCAGGAAGTCCCTGCAGGATCCAAGATGGCCCTGATGACCGGATCCGCAGGCCGAGATCCACGCGAGTACCCGGATCCGGATACCTTCGATGTCGGACGCTCCTTCAGCAGGCACGTCGCCTTCGGTTTTGGCATTCACTTCTGTCTGGGCGCCTCGTTGGCGCGGATGGAAGGTCGCGTCGCGCTCGAAGAGGCCCTGCGCCGCTTTCCACGCTGGGAGATCGACGAGGGAGGCCTGGAAATGGTTCATACCTCCACCGTGCGTGGCTACTCGCGCGTGCCCGTTTCCATCTAGACGCGCACCAGAGGTGCGAGCCGATCGGCATTCAGGTCGGGAACCTCACGCCCTTGTTCCTGATAAATCGTCCGGAGCACCCACTCCAGCCGATCATTTCCCCAGAACTTCTGGTTGGCGACAACAAATCCCGGCACACCAACCATGCCCTGTTTGGCAAAATGCATCATGCCCAGCACGACCTGCTCATGCTTTTGAGAATCATGCGCGGCTGCGAGCAGCGCGTCCGGGTCGAGGTCAATCTCCTCAGCGATTCCACGCAGCGTCTCGTCCTGTCCAAGATCCCGGTTGTGCTGGAACCGGCAGGCAAAGGCTGCCTCGAGGTACTCCATGCGCTTGCCGTTTTCCTGAGCATGGTAAAAGGCCGCATGGCTGGGCATCCAATCGGTATCCTTGGTGTCGGGCAGGCGCAGGGGGAGCCCATAGGCCTCACAGTGGCGCTGGAAATCCTCGAGCATATAGGCGAAATGCCTCGGATCAGCGGACACGCGGGGCTCAGGACCATCGGGAGGCGGAAAGACCGGATAGCAGACCAGCTCCACATCCATTTCCGGCAGCACCTGCTTGAGGCGATGAAAGCAAAGGTAGGTGTAGGAACTGCGAAACGAAAAGAAAAATTCCAGTTGCATGCAAGCTCTCCTCCAGCGAGTTCAGCGGTCCCAGGGCTGACGCAAAGTATCGAGAGTCTCGCGGACGTCCGATAGCGATACCTCGCTATTTATTTCGGCTGAGCCGAGCGCCGAAAGCAGCACGAACCGCATCTGGCCGGACTCGAATTTCTTGTCGCGAGCCATCGTCTCCAAAATCGCATCGTCGCGAAGGCCGGGATCCAGCACCAGGGGCAGATCAAATCGATGCAGGGATGCCAGAACACGTGCCGTGTCCGTCGGACTCAGTCCGCATTTACGCTCGGAGAGAATCAGAGCCGCACGCAACCCCAAGCTGATCGCTTCGCCATGCAGGAGCGCCCCTTCTCCAGCCGCCGTCTCGATCGCATGGCCCAGCGTATGCCCGAAGTTCAAATGCGCTCGCACCCCGGCGGTCTCCAGTTCATCCTCTTCCACGACTTTCGCCTTGATCGCCACATTCCGCGAAATCAGTGGCACAAGACCGTCACGTCCCTCCAGCCCGTCCACCACCGCGAGCATATCCGGGTCCCGAATCGCCGCGTGTTTGATGATCTCGGCAAAGCCCTCCGCCCAGGCCCGCGGGGGCAAAGTGCGCAATGTGAGCGTGTCGGCCAACACAAAGGCCGGTTGATGAAACGCTCCGACAAGATTTTTCCCCTCGGGCACATCGATTGCCGTCTTGCCGCCGACGGAACTATCGACCTGCGAGACCACCGTTGTCGGAACCTGCAGACAGGGAACCCCTCGATAGAAAAGCGAGGCCACCAAACCGCCGAGGTCACCGATCACCCCGCCGCCGAGTGCCACTACGAAGCAATGCCGGTCCAGGCCGCTTCGGACCATCGTTCGCAGAGCACCTTCGAGATGCGCGAAGCTCTTGGTCCCTTCCCCGGGAGGCAAAACGATCACGTGGGTCACAACCCCGGCCGCATGCAAGCTCTCCACCACCACATCGAGGTGCAGAGCCTCCACATTCTCATCGGTCAGGATCGCACATTGACCACCCAGATCGCGGGCGACGGCCTCGGCCCCCACGTCGCCGAGAATCTCCTCACCGACCCGAACCTCGTAGGCACGCCCCGAAAGCGCGACGGTAATACTTTGTTCGCTCGCCATATTCCCTGAAGTTAGCAAGCCGAGACCCAAAACGGGAACCCCGGGCCGGCAAAGGGGATTCCCGCGCCGAGATCGACCGACTGGCGCAGACGACCTACGATCCGGTACACTTCTCGACATGCCTCAATATCGATCCAGAACGACAACGGCCGGACGCAATATGGCCGGAGCCCGCGCTCTTTGGCGGGCCACCGGGATGACGGACGAAGATTTCACCAAGCCTATCGTTGCGGTGGTCAACTCCTTCACCCAATTCGTTCCCGGCCACGTCCATCTCAAGGATCTGGGACAGTTAGTCGCTCGCCAGATCGAAGCCGCGGGAGGCGTAGCAAAGGAATTCAATACCATCGCGGTCGATGATGGTATCGCGATGGGGCACGACGGCATGCTCTACAGCCTGCCCTCACGCGACCTGATTGCGGATTCCGTCGAGTATATGGTGAACGCCCATTGCGCCGACGCGATGGTCTGCATTTCGAACTGCGACAAGATCACGCCGGGGATGCTCAATGCCGCCATGCGGATCAACATCCCTGCCGTCTTTGTATCCGGCGGCCCCATGGAAGCCGGGAAGACACGTCTGTCCGAAAATAAACTCGATCTGATCGACGCCATGGTGATTGCGGCCGACGATTCGGTCGATGACGAAACCGTCGCCGAGATCGAACGCTCCGCCTGCCCGACCTGCGGTTCCTGTTCGGGAATGTTCACGGCCAACTCCATGAACTGCCTGACCGAGGCGCTCGGGCTCTCGCTGCCCGGCAACGGCAGCGTGCTGGCAACGCATGCCGATCGACGCATGCTTTTCGAGCGTGCCGGCCATTTGATCGTGAAGCTCGCGAAGGATTACTACGAAGGCAATGAGGACGCGATTCTGCCGCGCAACATCGCGAGCTTCGACGCTTTCGAGAACGCCATGAGCCTCGACATCGCCATGGGCGGATCAACCAATACGATTTTGCACCTCTTGGCGGCTGCGCAAGAAGCCGAGCTCGATTTCACCATGAAGGATATCGATCGGCTTTCCCGCAAGGTGCCCAATCTCTGCAAGGTAGCGCCGAGCACGCCGCTCTACCATATGGAAGACGTGCATCGCGCTGGCGGAGTGATGGGCATCCTCGGCGAACTGCAACGCGCGGGGTTGCTTCACGACCAAACGCGGACCGTCCATGCCCCGAGCCTGAGCGAGGCTCTCGACCGATGGGATGTCGCGGCGAATGCAGGAGATGCCGAACGCGAGTTCTACCGAGCCGGTCCGGCCGGGATTCCGACGCAGGAAGCCTTCAGCCAGGATACCCGCTGGGAGACCCTCGACACCGACCGTGCCGTTGGATGCATCCGTGATCTCCAGCACGCCTACTCCACCGATGGCGGTCTGGCGATTCTTTACGGCAACCTTGCACCCGATGGCTGCGTGGTCAAAACGGCCGGTGTGGATGACGACAACCTGGTCTTCAAAGGCACCGCACACGTCTGCGAAAGCCAGGACAGCGCCGTCGAGGATATCCTCAACGATCGCGTGCAGGCCGGCCATGTCGTCGTGGTCCGCTACGAAGGTCCCCGCGGAGGCCCGGGCATGCAGGAGATGCTCTACCCGACCTCCTACCTGAAATCGAAAGGGCTTGGAAAAGCCTGCGCCCTGCTGACCGACGGACGATTTTCCGGGGGAACATCGGGGCTCTCCATCGGGCATGTCTCCCCGGAGGCCGCCTCAGGTGGCGCGATCGCCCTGGTCGAAACCGGTGATCCCATCCATATCGATATTCCGAATCGGCGAATCGATCTGAAAATCGATGACGAGCAACTCGCCGCACGTCGGCAGACCATGGAATCGCGCGGCAACAAGGCCTGGAAACCCACCGAGGCGCGGCCCCGAAAAGTCTCCCCGGCATTGCGCGTCTATGCGGCCATGGCCACAAGCGCCGATCGCGGGGCGGTCCGCGACATTTCCGGAATCGATTGAATCGCGGCGCCTCCCACCTTCGTTTTCGGGGCGCCCGGCGGCGCCCGAATCGCTCAAATTCCGGGACTTGCCCTGATCGCCTCCTGCTTCTATTGAAAGCCCATGAGTTACGAGTGCTTTGATGTCGAAACCCTTGACGGGGTTACCGAAGTTCGCCTGAACCGACCGGAATCGCTGAATTCCATGATACCCGCCTTCTGGACGGAGCTACCGCGGATCATCCGGGAACTGGATGCGGGCGGGGACACCCGTGCCATCGTTCTGTCTTCAACCGGCAAGCATTTCTGCGCCGGAATGGACCTGTCCGTCTTCACTGGCGGCAGCAGCCTCGGTGGCCCGGTCGAAGGTGAAGTCGGACGACAGCGAGCCAACTTGCGTCGCCATATTCTTGAACTTCAGGAGACCTTTTCCAGCCTCGAGAAGTCGCGAGTGCCCATCCTGGCGGCGATTCAAGGTGGCGCGATCGGCGGCGCCGTAGACATGATCACCGCGTGTGACATGCGCTATATGAGCGAAGAAGCGTTCATCTGCATTCAGGAGATCAATATCGGCATGACCGCGGACGTCGGGACATTGCAACGACTCCCCAAGATCATCCCGGAAGGAATCGCTCGCGAACTGGCCTACACCGGGCGGCGCATGGGCGCTGCCGAAGCCAAGGCTTGTGGACTCATCAACGAAGTCTTCCCTGATTATGAGGCGTTGCACGCCGGCGTGATGGCCGTCGCAAAACAGATCGTGACGAAATCTCCCCTCGCGATTTGGGGCACCAAGGAGATGATCAATTATTCCCGCGACCACTCCGTTGAGGATTCGCTGAACTATATCGCGACCTGGCAGACCGGGATGTTTCAACCCGCCGATATGGCCGAATCCTTCCGGGCGAAAAGCGAAAAGCGAGATCCCGAATTCGACGACCTGCTTCCTGCCGGAAAACCGATCTAGTCATGCGGACAACGCTCACCTTGGTCGGTGAGCCCGGAGAGCTTCCATGCCGCGTGTGCGAATCGAATCCCTCAGTCAGGGCCCTCACGCAATTGCTCGCGTCGAAGGAAAGGTGCATCTGGTCCGAGGGGGAGCGCCGGGGGATCTCGCCGAGATCGAAGTGACCGAAGATAAAGGCAAGTTTGCCTACGCAAGGATCGCCGAACTTTTCGAGCCCGGTCCGACCAGACGCGACCCGCCCTGCCGCTACGTACCCGAGTGCGGCGGATGCGGATGGCAACACCTCG
>DLYX01000543.1 GCA_003447545.1 Deltaproteobacteria bacterium
CAGGAGCCGATGACCTCCCTGAACCCCCTGCATACGATTGAAAAGCAGGTGGCCGAGGCCATCGGCATCCACAACCCCGGCACAGCCGACTCCATTCGCCGGCAGGCACGCGAGCTTCTCGAGGCTGTCGGTCTGGAATCGGTATTGGAGCGTGGATCCCCCTACCCGCATGAGCTCTCCGGTGGGCAGCGACAACGTGTGATGATCGCCATGGCGTTGGCGAACAAGCCGGACCTGCTGATCGCCGATGAACCCACGACCGCTGTCGACGTCACCATCCAGGCACAACTGCTCGAACTGCTGGCCTCCCTGCGCGCGCGCTACGGCATGGCGATGCTCTTCATCACCCATGACTTGTCTGTGGTGCGCAAGATCGCTGATCGCGTCTGCGTCATGAATGCGGGGCGGATTGTCGAAACAGGCCCCACGAGCGAGGTTCTGCACACCCCGGAGCACCCCTACACGCGTCACCTGCTGGCCGCAGAGCCCTCAGGCGAACCCGATCCAACTCAGATCCGATCGCCGGAGGTACTCGGCGTGCGTAATCTGAAAGTCTGGTACCCCATTCGGACGGGCCTGCTCCGGCGCACCACCGATCATGTAAAGGCCGTAGACGGCGTGACGCTGGATGTGCGCGAAGGAGAAACGCTCGGCGTGGTCGGTGAAAGTGGGTCCGGCAAGAGCACGCTGGGGCTTGCGATTCTGGGCCTCGTCGCCAGCCAGGGAGAGCGAAGATTTCTCGATCACGATCTCGCCTCGAGCACTGCCGAGGAAACCCGCACCTTTCGGCGGCAAGCACAGATTGTCTTTCAGGATCCATATGGCTCACTCAGCCCGCGGCTCTCCGTGGGCGAGATCGTCGGTGAGGGCTTGCTGGTTCATCCCGCGGGCATCGATGAGACCGGCCGGCGCGCTCGGATTGCAGCAGCCCTGCAGGAGGTCGATCTGCCCGCAGATGCGGCCGATCGCTACCCCCACGAGTTCTCGGGTGGACAGCGCCAGAGAATCGCCATCGCCCGCGCCATGATCCTGCGCCCCCGATTGATCATTCTCGACGAGCCAACCAGTGCGCTCGATGTCTCCGTGCAGGCACAGATCACCGAACTCCTGAAAAACCTGCAAAGACAGCATGGAACCAGTTATGTTTTCATCAGTCACGATCTGCGCGTCGTGCGCTCGCTGGCACATCGTGTTGCGGTCATGAAGGCCGGACACGTGGTCGAGCAGGCGCCCACGGGCGATCTATTTGCCTCCCCGCAGCAGGCCTATACGCAGGAACTGATCCGGGCTTCCCTCCTCTGAGTTTCGATAAATCGCCCGAAATTAGCGGCAGGATTCATCGGCTCGTCTTTGCTAGAAAAATGGTCCGTGTTCACTGAGCCAAGAGATACACTCGCTCCCGACGAGCCCGCCGCCACCGTCATCCTCTTGCGTGATGCCGCCGATGGTCTGGAAATTCTGATGCTCCGGCGCAATTCCAAGCTGAATTTCGCCGGGGGGCTCTGGGTCTTCCCGGGCGGCCGCATCGATGAGGCTGACTGGACAGGTCTGGCTTCGGACGATGACTGTGGCGCTGCCAAAGTCTGCGCCGCGCGCGAGGCAGCCGAGGAATCCGGTCTCGAAATCGAGCCCGCGGACCTGGTTCCCTTTTCTCATTGGACACCGCCGGACAACTCACCGCGGCGGTTCCTGACCTGGTTTTTTGTCAGCCAGGCACCGGTGGGCGATGTCGCGATTGATCGCGGCGAGATCCACGACCATCGCTGGGTGACGGCGGCCGAAGGAATGCGCAAAGTGCAATCCGATGAAATCCAGGTTCTGCCGCCCACCTTCGTCACCCTCGCCATGCTGGCAGACTTCCCCACAGTGAAAGCGGCCCTTTCTGCGATCGAAGCGGCCCCGGTGGACTTCTACCGCACTCGCATCGGACTCTCCGACGCCGGTGCCACCGCGCTCTGGGAAGGTGATGCCGGATACGCCGCCTCGGACCCCGAACAAGCGGGCCCTCGCCACCGACTTCTGATGGCGTCGGGCGGCTGGGAGTATTTTCGCGAGCGAACCGAGGAGATCTGACGATGGCCGCAAAAGCATTCCTGTTTGATTATGGTGGCGTTTTTACCGCCTCCCCGTTCCGCGCGATTGACGAGCTCGGCGTCAAGATCGGCGCCGCACCCGGCCAGGCCGTGGAAATCATTTTCGGCCCCTATGCGAGCGATACCGACCACCCTTGGCATCGCCTCGAACGCGGCGAGATCTCGCTGCAGGAGGCTCGGGAGGCGATTCTGGCTCTGGGTCAGAAGGTCGATCTCGAGACCGATGTTTTTCAATTTTTCTCGGCAATGAGCACCGGGGCCGGGGTCCGCGAGGAATTCGTGGATCTGGTGCGAGAAATCCGGGCCGCCGGTCATAAAACCGGCATGATCACGAACAACGTCCTCGAATTCCGGGAGCATTGGGAAAAGACCCTCCCGCTCGGCGAGCTTTTCGATGTCGTGATCGACTCCAGCGCTGTGGGTGTGCGCAAACCCGATCCCGCCATCTTCACGCTGACGATGGAACACCTCGGAGTTCAAGCAGAACATTCTGTTTTTATTGATGATTTTGAGGGAAACATCGACGCGGCCCAGCGCCTGGGGCTGCAGGGGGTTCTGGTCGAAGAAGATT
>DLYX01000270.1 GCA_003447545.1 Deltaproteobacteria bacterium
GGCGCCGAGGTCTCCCCGGCTTCGCTGGTCGCCGGACACCTCCGCGACCTCTCGCCCTACGTGCCTGGCCGGGCGATCGCCGAGATCGAACGGGAGTTCGGGCTCGACACCGTGGTGAAGCTTGCTTCCAACGAGAACCCGGTCGGCATGAGCCCATTGGCCCGCGAAGCCTATGTCGCGGCCGCCACAGAGATGCACCGATATCCCGAGGGGGGCTCTCCCGAGCTGCAGCAGGCACTTGCTGAGCACCATCAGGTAGATCCCTCGCGGGTGCTTCTGGGGAACGGGTCCAACGAAGTCTTGACACTTCTGGCACGATTGTTTTTGTCGCCGGGGGATGAGGTCGTTGTTTCCGAGGGGGCTTTTGCCATCTATGCACTCTCCGCCAAGGCGCAGGGGGCTGACGTCGTTACGGTGGCCGCGCCTGCCTACACCCACGATCCGATCGGCATGATTGATGCGGTGACCGAGCGCACGAAAATCCTCTACCTATGCAATCCGAATAACCCGACCGGTACGATGTTCGGGCGGGATGTATGGGAGAAATTTCTGGCGAGCGTGCCGCAGGACATTCTGGTGGTTTGCGATAATGCGTACGCGGAATACGTCGACCATCCGGATTTTCCGGATGCCATGCTCGATCGAGATCGCCACCCCGGTCTGGTCGTCCTGCGTACCTTCTCCAAGATCTATGGGATGGGCGGTCTGCGGATCGGCTATGGGGTCGGACCTGATTGGCTCGGTGATTTCTACCATCGCCTGCGCGATCCCTTTAACGTGAATCTGGCAGCGGAAAAGGCTGCTGTCGCGGCTCTGCGCGACGAGGCGCATGTCATATCGAGTCGTCGGGTGAATGCCGAAGGTCGGAAGTTCCTGCGTCGGGCCGTCAAGATTCTGGGGCTCGCGGCCTTGCCGAGTGAGACAAACTTTCTCACGATCGAAGTCGGCTACGGGGGTGACGTCGCAGATTCTCTCCAGCGGGCCGGTATCATTGTGCGGCCTCTCGGGGGCTATGGCATGCCGGCCCATATCCGCGTATCGATCGGACTGCCCGAGGAAAATACCGCATTCGCGCAAACTTTGGCGGCTCTGCTGGGTTTCAGCGGGCCTGGCGCACCCTTGCTGCGTCAGGAAGAGACCTCATGATTCGAAAGTTGGGGATCGTCGGCGTCGGTTTGATCGGCGGATCTGCGGCCATGGCCGCCCGGCGAGCGGGTTTTGCGGCGGAGGTTGTCGGTCTCGGACGGACGCAGGAGAATCTTGATACCGCACTTTCCCGCGGCATTGTGGATGCAGCGAGCCGAGATCCGGAGATTTTGGCCGACTGCGATCTGGTTCTGCTGGCGACCCCTGTCCGGACTCTCGCATTGAATGCCGAACAGATTGTCGGCCAGTTGCGTCCGGACACGGTCGTCACCGATGGTGGCAGTGTAAAGGTCGAGGTCGTGCGCGATTGCGAAGCGATTCTGGGCTCCCGGTTTGTCGGTAGCCATCCGATTGCCGGCACCGAAGATTCCGGTGCAGCAGCGGCGGATGAGTCGCTTTTTCTCGACGCGGTATGCGTCGTGACGCCCAGTTCGGAAACGGATCCCGCCGCAACGGTACTGGTCCGACAATTTTGGGAAGCTCTGGGAATGCGGGTGGTCTCCATGGACCCGCCGTCGCACGACCGAGCGTTGGGAGTCACCAGCCATCTGCCGCACCTTTTGGCTTTTGCGCTGGCTGGCGTTGCCGCGGGTGAGCGCACCGCAATCGGAGAATTGCTGGGTCCGTCGTTTCGAGACATGACCCGGATCGCCGCGAGTTCGCCCGAAATGTGGCGGGATATTCTTCTGGCGAATGCCAGCACGCTCAGTGACGTTGCCGGACGCTTTGCCGAAGAACTCGAAGCGCTTCGGCTGGCCGCGACGCGGGGGGACGGGGCGGCGCTGGAGAGTCGGATTCGCCGAGCCGGGGACTGGAAGCGTCAGACCACCGGAGGAACCGAAACCACTGCTGAAATCCAGCCCTCCTCGACGCCCCTGCAGGGCAATGTTCGCGTGCCGGGAGATAAATCAATCGGCCACCGGGCTCTTTTGTTCGGAGGAATTGCCCAGGGTGTGACCCGGGTCCGCGGGCTCTCGCCCGGTGCGGATAATGCGAGCACGGTCGAGGTCCTCCGGGGTCTCGGGATTCAGGTGGATCGCAATGGTGACGAGGCGCTGGTGCACGGCGGGGGATTCGAGGGCCTCCGCATGCCCGCGGCGACACTGGACTGCGGAAATTCGGGAACGACGATGCGGCTCTGTGCCGGGTTGTTGGCGGGCCGTCCTTTTTCTTCACGACTCGATGGCGACGCATCCCTCCGCTCGCGGCCGATGGCCCGTGTGCAGGGCCCGTTGGCCGCGTTGGGGGCGGTGATCGAAACCGAGGATGGGCATGCGCCGCTGGTGGTCCGCGGACGCTCACTCAAAGGGGCCGACGTTACGCTTTCCGTGGCGAGCGCCCAACTCAAGACATCCGTGCTTCTGGCGGGCTTGCAGGCAGAGGGGCGAACCGTGGTTCGCGAACCCTTGCGTAGCCGCGATCACACCGAGCGCCTGCTGCCGCATTTTGGTGTTTTGGTCGAAGTGGCCAACGACGGGGGAATCGCAGTTCAGGGGCCCGTGACTTTACGTGCGGCGGACGTCGACGTCCCTGGCGATCCGAGCGCGGCGGCCTTCTGGGCGGTCGCAGCGTCGATTGTGCCCGGCTCCGAAGTCCACATCCCGGACGTGGCCATGAACCCGACCCGCATCGGAGCTCTCGATGTTCTCGTCGCGATGGGCGCCGATTTGACCCGAACCGACAAGCCGTCCGTGGGAGCTGAGCCGGTAGCCGATCTAACCGTCCGTTCCGCAGCGCTGCGGGGCGTCGAGGTGGCCGGCGAGACCATGGTCCGGGCGATCGATGAATTCCCGATTCTTGCGGTGGCGGCAGCGTTCGCGGATGGCGAAACGGTTTTCGCAGATGGTGCCGAGTTGCGTCACAAGGAAAGCGATCGTCTGGCGACGATGGCGGCAGGGCTCCAGCGAATGGGGGTGGCTGTGCGGGAGCAGCCAGATGGGCTTGTGGTTGAGGGCGGCGGCCGCCTTGCGGGTGCGACCGTCGAAACTTTTGGCGACCACCGAATCGCGATGGCCTTCGCGGTGGCCGCCCTCGGGGCGAGCGGTCCGGTCCGGATCGAGGATGCCGACTCGATTGCGGTATCGGATCCACGATTTCTGGCCGTGCTCGAGACTCTGCGCGCGGAGCTCCGGTAATGGCGCGTCTGGTCGTGACCATCGATGGCCCGGCCGGAGCCGGAAAAAGCACGGTCAGTCGAAGCCTGGCTGCACTTCTGGGCTATACCTATCTCGATACGGGAGCCATCTACCGCACATTGGGGCTCTCGGTCGGGGCGTTCGAGGCGCTCGCCGCAAGACTCGACGCTTGCGCCGATCCGGAGGCTCTACCGCCTGAGGACCGCGAACGGCTCGCCGGCATTGCAAGGTCTCTCGAAATTACCTTCGAGGATGCCGGAACCCGAGTTTTTCTGCATGGGGATGAGGTCACATCGGCGATTCGTACGCCGGCTGCGGGCGAGCGTGCGTCGCGCGTTTCGGCTGTCCCGGAGGTGCGAGCGGCTCTTCTCGAATTGCAGCGTGCGCTGGGTGCCAGCGGTGGCGTTGTTGTCGAAGGGCGCGATACAGGCAGCATTATTTTCCCGCAGGCCGAAGCGAAATTCTTTCTGACCGCATCGGTGGCCTGCCGGGCAGGTCGGCGCACGGCGGAGCTTCGTTCGCGTGGCCTCGCGGCGGAAGAAGCTGATGTTGCAAGGGAAATTTCGGCTCGGGATGCCCGCGACGCCGGTCGATCGGTGGCGCCATTGGTTCGTCCGGAGGGTTCCATGGAGGTCGACTCGTCAAATATGGGGGTCGATGAAGTTGTCGCAGAAATGGCGGCCAGAGTTCGAGGCCTTGAGGCCTCTTGAAAAGCGCTATCTTCACGAGTAAGCCTAGCGTCAGCACATCTGCCTGCGTATGGCATTCGTGTATCCCCGTTTAGGAGGCAGTAACTGGAATGATGAGTGAAAACGACGATCCGTCGATGCTTGACGACGATTTCAGCAAGCTCTTCGAGGAGAGCCTGAAGTCCGTGAAGCCGGGCGAGGTTGTCACTGGAGAAGTGGTTCAGGTTTTGAACGGCTTCGTGACAGTTGATATCGGTTATAAATCTGAAGGTCAGGTTCCCATTGCGGAGTTCCGGGACCGGGAAGGTAACGCCGAGGTTGAAGTAGGCAGCCAGATCGAGGTCTTCTTTGAAGGCAGTGACGGCGAAACGGGGATTGTGAAGCTTTCCCGGATCAAGGCTGAGCAGGCCAAGGTCTGGGGCGAAGTGGAAATAGCCTACAACGAAGGTCGGCCCGTCGAGGGTCTGATCGTCGGTAAGGTCAAGGGTGGACTCAAGGTCGATATCGGCGTTGGAGCCTTCCTGCCCGGGTCGCATGCCGACCTGCGCCCGACCCGAAACCTGGATCGATTTATTGGTCAGCGTGGCCGGTTCGCGATCCTGAAGTTCAACCGTCAACGGGGTAATGTCGTTGTGTCTCGACGTAGCGTGCTCGAGACGGAAAGAGCTTCCCTCAAGGAAGAGACCCTGCGCGTGCTCGAAGAGGGGATTATCCTCGAGGGCACGGTCAAGAATATCACCGATTACGGCGCCTTCGTTGATCTCGGTGGCATCGATGGTCTGCTGCATATCACGGATATGTCGTGGGGCCGGATCTCGCACCCCTCCGAGGTGATCGAGGCGGGTGATCAGGTCAAAGTCGTTGTACTGAAATACGATCCCGAGCGAGAGCGTGTTTCTCTGGGGATGAAGCAGATTCAGCCGGATCCCTGGGTGGAGGCCGCAGGCCGCTATCCGATCGGTGGCCGCGCCACCGGCAAGGTCGTCAGCCTCACCGACTACGGTGCCTTCATCGAGTTGGAAAAGGGTGTCGAGGGATTGATCCACGTTTCGGAGATGTCCTGGACCAAGCGGGTCACGCACCCGTCCAAGCTTCTGGAACTCCAGGCCGAGGTCGAAGTTCAGGTCCTCGATGTGGACCCCGCGAACCGCAGGATTTCGCTCGGTCTCAAGCAGGTCGAGCCCAACCCCTGGGAGACGGTTCGTCTCAACCACCCGATTGGGAGCCAGATCAAGGGTGTGGTCAAGAGCATTACGGACTTCGGTGTTTTCGTCGGAGTCGAGGACGGCATCGACGGTCTGGTGCATATCTCGGATCTGCAGTGGACCAAGAAGATCCGCCACCCGTCGGAACTCTTCAACAAGGGCGACGAGATCGATGCGATCGTGCTGGGAGTGGACGTCGAGAACGAGCGCGTCTC
>DLYX01000545.1 GCA_003447545.1 Deltaproteobacteria bacterium
CGCCATGGCGATCATCACGCGCTGTCGCATTCCGCCCGACAACTCGTGTGGATACGCCGACGCCCGATTTTCCGGATCGGGAATCTCTACTATCCGCAACATCTCGACCGCTCGGCCCCAGGCCTCGCGCCGTGAAACTCTTTCATGGTGCCGAACCACCTCTGCTATCTGGCGCCCCACCGTAAAGAGTGGATTCAACGACGTCATCGGCTCCTGGAAAACCATCGAAATCTCTTTGCCCCGCACCCTGCGGAATTCCCGCGCGGAGAGCTGTAAAAGATCTCGCCCGGCGAATTGAATCGTTCCCGAGACCACGCGTGCAGACGGGCTC
Source organism: Deltaproteobacteria bacterium (assembly GCA_003447545.1). GTDB lineage: Bacteria > Desulfobacterota > Binatia > UBA12015 > UBA12015 > UBA12015. The sequence goes on from DLYX01000545.1 coordinate 332, forward strand.
AGAAGCCCCAAAATCGACAGGGCAGAGACGCTCTTGCCCGAGCCTGATTCGCCGACCAACCCGAGGGTGGCCCCCGATGAAAGATCAAATGACGCTCCATCGACAGCTCGAGCAACCCCGTGTGGCGTGTGGAAATCCACCACAAGGTCCGTCACCTGCAGAATAGGGGCTCCCTTCATCGGTCAAGAACTCTGGTTTGGGGATCGAATCGGTCCTGCAGACGATCACCCAAAAAATTGAAAGCCATCGTTGCCACAACGATCAAAATACCCGGGGCCAGGACCCACGGCCTGTAATCAAGATTGGTGAGATTCTGCGCGTCGCGCAGCAAGGCTCCCCAACTCGTTCCCGGCTCCTGGATCCCGACCCCCAAAAGCGACAAGGCACTCTCGCCGAGAATAAATCCGGGAATCGCCAGAGTGGCCGCAACGAGGGTGTAGGAGAAAGTTGCCGGCAGCACATGCTGCAGGACGATTCGCGTGGGAGAGGCCCCGAGCGCACGGGCCGCCTGCACATAATCTCGTTCGCGAATCGATGCCGTCATGCCACGAAGAACCCGAGCCAAACCGGCCCATCGGATAAAGCTCATCAAGGCGACCAGCAGAAAGAACGTTTGCACAGGCGATAGCCCCGGCGGAATCACGGCAGCGAGAGCCAGAAGGAAGAAAAACGAAGGCAAGGCCATCATCACCTCGCACAATCGCATCAAGAGATGATCAACTCGCCCGCCGGCATATCCCGCCACCACCCCGACAAAAATCCCGATTGTGAAACTGATCACAACCCCGACGATACCGATCGACAGGCTGACACGACCGCCGAACAAGACGCGGGAGAAGAGATCTCGCCCGAGGGCATCCGTCCCCAGCAAAAAGACATTTCCATTCCCCGGCTCAGGCGCCAAAAGATGTCCGTGGACGAAAAACTGCAGAGGGATTCGCTGCTCGAGGTCCACCCTGTAGAGACGGCGCATGGGATCGACCAGGGTCTGAGGATGGACGTAGAGAAGACTTTCCGAAATCCAATTCTGAGGCGGAGAAAGGTGGAGAATCATCGGCGGCGCGTCGGGGGACTGGCGGTCCTGAGTCTCCGGTGAATGGAACGCGATCCATGGTGCGAAAATAGCCGAAAAATAGAGCAGAAAGAGGATTGCCCCACTGAGCCCCCAAGAGGGCCCTCGCCATGCTCGAATGCGCATCACGAATCTTCCAGTCGCTGGAAATCGATTCGAGGGTCCACCCAAACGAGGAGCAGATCGGCCATCAGATTCCCGAACAGCAGAAGCAACGAACTGATCAACACCGATCCCATCACCAGATAGATATCGAGAGAGAGAACCGCGCCCAGCATCAGCGATCCCAGCCCCTGCAGGTTCATGACATTCTCGACCAATGCGGCGCCACCGAGCAACGCCCCCAACTCGTAGCCGGCAAGTGTAACGAAAGGATTGAGCGCATTCCGCATTATATGGATGAAGAGAACTCGTCCTTCCCCCAAACCTTTGGCCCGGGCCGTGCGCGCAAAGTCCGAACGCTCCAGTTCAATAACCGCACTGCGCATCAGGCGCATCAAGCTCCCCATACCGGCCGTTCCCAGCACGATCGTCGGCAGAACCAGATGGTGCAATCGATCAGCCACCTTGGCGAGCGGTGCGAGTTGCTCATAGTCCAGCGAGAAAGTCCCACCCACGGGGAACCATCCGCTGTGCAACGCCCAGCGCATCAGGAGAAAGGCGAGAAAAAAATTCGGGATCGACATCCCGAGAAAGCCCAAAATCGAAAGAATTCGATCCGAGAGTCGACCGCGACGAACGGCGATCCAGACACCCAGGGGAATCGCAAGAGTCCAGGTAAAGAGCGCCGCAGACAGGGAAAGTATCAAGGTGTTGCCGGCGCGTTCCGCGATTAATGTGAGCACACTGACCCGATGAGAAAGGGAAACGCCCAGATCCCCCTGGACGGCCTGCCAGAGCCACTTTCCGTAGCGCAGCAGCAGCGGATCCCCGTATCCAAAATCAGCCTTCATCGCCTCGATTGCCTGTGGCGAGATCGAGGGATTCATTGCGAGAGAATCAAAAAAGTCGCCCGGGGCGAGTGCCACAACAAGAAAGGAAATAAAGGTAATTCCCAATAAAAGGGGAATCATCGTCGCCAGACGATGCGCCAGAAAGCCAACCATAGGTCACTGCGATATCAGCATGCCGCGTCGAGTGCTTGCTCTGCACGAGCCTTCGCACGTTTTATTACGTGCCCGCATATGCTTAATGCCCATGGAGACTAGAGGGGAATCGAACATGGCGAACCTGAAATTGAAAGAGCTGGAAGAAGCGATGGAAGTGATGTCGGACGGGGGCTCTGCCGCGGCCACACGCGACAAGTTTGTCCGGCTGGGTGCTTTCCATTCACGACGAGGGATCGGCAATTTCACAACTCTCGCCAAGCGCGTCTATACCCTCAGCGGCGGCTTGCAGCGCGAAGGGCCGCCGGCCGCAGCCTTTCAGGCCCTTTGGGGTGATTTCATGCACCAGCGCCTCTCGGAGGACAGCGGGGGTAAGCTCGACGAATTGGCACAGGCCATCAATGAACATCTGGATGACGCGGAGAGAATCAAGGAAGGGGCGCAGGCGGAATTGGAGACCGCCCTCGAGAGTTACGAGAGCTTCCTCGCCACCAAAGTCGGCGGCCCTGCCGCTCGACTCGACACCCTGCAGAAAGCGCTACCTGAGGTCGCCGAGATCCTGCGCGCCAAACCCGTACAAGATGTCGTGGCCGAACCCGATGCCCAAGACGACGAAAACTGAGCCAATTCAGGACAAATGAGCCCTCCGAAAATCCGTTTCGGTATTACCCTTCCGCAGCATAATGCCTCCTGGGAGGATGCAAGATCGACCGCAATCCTTTGCGAGGAAATCGGCTTTGACTCCCTCTGGGCCGTCGATCATTTATTCAGCATTCCTGACCCGACGGATACGCTGCTCGAAGGCTGGACCGAGATCACCGCAATTGCCGCGTTGACCAATCGCATTCATATAGGCCACCTGGTGCTTTGTATGAACTACCGGCACCCGGCTCTCCTGGCGAAGATGGCTGCCACGCTGGACCAGATCTCCGCGGGGCGGTTCATCCTGGGGCTGGGCTGTGGATGGCATGCCGAAGAAGCTCAGGCATACGGCATTCCGTTCCCGCCGGTGCGCACTCGTTTGCAACAACTCGACGAAGGCATCTCCCTGATCAGGACCATGTGGCAAGAGTCTCCCGCCGAGTATTACGGAGAACAGTTCCAGATCGAAAACGCATATTGCCAACCAGCCCCCCTGCAGAAACCGCACCCCCCGATTCTGGTCGGTGGGGGAGGCGAGAAGGTCCTGCTCCGGATCGTCGCCGCACAAGCCCAGATCTGGAACAATCTTGGTATCGACCAGCCACAGCTCGAAAGAAAGACACAAATCCTCCGGGAGCATTGCGACGGCGTGGGCAGGGACTTCGCCGAGATCGAAATTTCCCAGCAAACAACGGCTGCGATCGGCGCCACCGAGGCAGACGCCCGGAAGGCAAAAGAAAAGATTCTGACGGATCTGCCTTTTCTGGGCGGCGGCGAAGACTGGGTGATCGCCGGTACACCCGAGCAATGTATCGAGCGTGTACAAAAGACGATCGACGCAGGAGCCACCACCCTGCTTCTCAATTTCGGTCGAAATCCCGCTCACGAGACCCTGCGAATGTTCGCCGAAACCGTGATGCCGACATTTCGCTGATCAGTTCGACCGAGCCCTTGCCGCCATGCTACCCAGAGGCATGACCATCTTCAGATTTGTTTTCGCCCTCACTCTGATCGGCACGCTGGCGCCGGAGGTTTCGCAAGCGGAATGCCTGGTGCCACCCTATCAGGCCAGCTTCGAGGTCAAGGCAATCGGCATCGACACCGGCGCGAGTCACGAAAAGACAACTCGTACCGGAGATCGTTTCGAGATGGTGACGCAAGCCGACGCGCACGTTCTTTTCTACCACCGGAATGAGGTGGAAAAGTCGGCCGGCGTCATCGCCGGCACGCGTCTCGAACCTGAGGTCTATAGCTGGAAAACCGTCGACGGAAGCGACGGCAAGGTGAAAGTCAAGAAAGGCCATCTCGACACCCTCACTGTCGGCCTCCAACTACGTGTCGATCTCTCTCGTGGTAAACTCCCCAAGAGTGTCCAAGTCACTGACGGCAACGACGACACACGGACAGCAACTGTCGAATTGCTACCCGGCAATAAAAAACTGACCACGAAAATCGGAGATTTCGAGACGCAGGTCGTGAAGGTCACGGGGCTGCCGCTTATTCGTGAGCTATGGTTCGACACCGCCGACCGCCATCGCCTCGTGCGCATCGTGGTTCACGACACCGCGGTCGGCAAGGTGGAGATTACGATTTCCGAATACAAGGAGCTCGCCTCCGCTTGTGTGATCGAGTCCTGATCCTCCGAGGTCATTGCCGCGTCGAGACACCGCCTGCCGCTCAGAGGAATCCGCCGACTTTATGGGTCTGCAGACTGAGCCGCCATTGTGGGTGATCGCGACAGTATTCGATCGCCATTTGCATATTCCTCTTCAGGTCAGGACCATCGAGCGGCTGCAGAAAGAATCGATCAAACCTGAGCGATGAGACACTCTCGGGCGTCACTTTCTGAGGAAAGACCAGCTTCAACTCCTGGCCTTCCTGTAGAACAAGATCCGCCAACGTCTTGGGACTCACCGTCACCCAATCGATTCCTGCGGGTAGTTCGAGCGTACCGTTCGTTTCGACAGCGACCTCGAAGCCCGCCCGATGACAGGCTTCCACCAACGACTCGTCGAGTTGCAAAAGCGGTTCGCCACCTGTGAACACCACATAGGGTGCCCCCTCGGACCCCGCCGAGGGGGACCAGGTTTCGGCAACGGCCGCCGCAAGATCATCGGCAGCAGCAAAGACGCCCCCGCCCGGCCCGTCGGTGCCGATAAAATCCGTATCGCAAAAATCACACTTGGCTCCGACACGATCCTCTTCGCGCCCGGTCCAAAGGTTGCAGCCGACAAAGCGGCAGAATACCGCGGCCCGACCGGCCATCGCACCTTCCCCTTGCAGGGTATAGTGAAGTTCTTTTACGGAGTACGCCATGCGTAAATCCTTCTACACTGCGCGGAAGGGCCTCGCATCCGTCGCCAACTAGCGATATCACCAATAGCCGTTGACTTCTTCCAACCAAAACCCCACGAACCATCCGCGCCTCCCCCAGATCGATATGGTGAAGGGCTGGGCGATTATCGGCGTGACACTGATCCACTCGTGGGTGCTCGCCGACTCCCGATGGATGACCTTTCTCTTCTATCATTCCGTCCCGGTTTTCCTTGTTCTTTTCGGTCTGAATTCGGAAGGCTGGTTCGAACGGCACGAAGGAAAGCACCGTCTCCAACGATGGTACGGGCGCGGTTTCCGACGCATTCTCATTCCCGCATGGGCGAGTTGCCTGGCTTGGTGGGCGATCGTGATCATCCTGCGCCCGCCCGAAGAGATGGTCCGGCTGAAACTGACGCTGCCCTTCTGGCACCTGATCGGGTGGTTCAAACAAATTGGCACCAGCTGGTTCATTACGCTGATCTTGCAGCTTTTTGCCATATTCCCGCTCTTCTTCGCCTTTCGCCGCAAATTTGGCTGGACGGCGCTTCTCGTTACTGCGTCAGCGATCACTCTGCCGATCACCATGTTCCCCCTCGACGTCAAGGGCGTTCTGGGCGATGCGGGGTGGCTGATCTTCGCGCCTCGGTTCGCGATTCATGTCGCCTTCGGCATGTGGCTCGCGGCCCGCGTCGATCGAAAAGGTCCTCGCTCCGTTGTTCTCGCCGTGCTCGTCCTCCTGCCGCTATACGCGATCGAAGATCGGCTGATTCTTCCTGAATGGTGGCGCGTTGCCGACAGATTTCTGGAAATGCCGCTCTCGGTCGTCCTGCTCGCCGGAATGGCCGCGCTCTCGCGAATCGCCTCGATCGAAAAACCTCTATCGTGGCTCGGACAACACTCGTGGGGGCTCTACCTCGGCCAAATGCTCACCCACAACGCGTTTCTCTACCGCTTCGGGGGTGGCTGTAATCTCTATGGGTGCAGTGAGGGAATTTTCGAACGCTGGAACCTCTGGATCTATTCAGGCGTTCTTCTCGCAGGATCGATCGCCTTTGTCTGGTTCGGGAACTGGCTTGTCGAGCAGAACGAGCAACTCCGGCGCAAGGGTTGGGCACTGCCCTCGCTGGCCGATTAGCGATCATTCCCAGGAGCCGAAAGACGCCGGAAGCCTGACCTCCGCATGTTCACTCAGGCGGGACAGGTCGGCCCGCTCCAGCAAATCATCCAGCGAGGAGAGAGGCTGGCTCCGGTCCCCATTCACCAGACCCAAAAGGGAGGCCATTTGTTCGACAATCCTCAAGGGATCGTCACCAGCAAGCTTCCTCGCACCTAGTTGAAATCGACGAGAGCGTTTCGCCAAACGACCACCCTCCCCGTCCAGGACCATCGGCAGATGTGCGAAAGTCGGCGCAGCGGAGTCGAGCAGTCGAGCCAGCAGGGCCTGCCGCGGTGCCGAGGAAAGAAGATCCGCGCCCCGAACCACCTCGGTCACTCCCATCCGCAAATCATCCACGACTACGGCAAGCTGATAGGTGGTCACGCCATCGCCGCGCCGCAGGACGAAATCACCGACCTCTCGAGACACCTCTTGCTCAATTTGCCCCTGCCACCGGTCGACGATGGCCATCGTACCCGAGGGTACCGCCAGACGAATCGCCGGAGGACGGCGAAAGTCCCGGCGGCGCATTCCAAAGGCACGGCAGCTGCCCGGGTAGACCGTATCGCCCTCGCCCGGATGAGGTGCGCTGATCTGGTCCGCAATTTCCCGTCGGGAACAGTCGCAGTAGTAGAGAAGCCCCTTTGCCTCGAGGTGGGCGAGAGCAGCATCGTAGAATTGGCTCGCCTCGGATTGCACATGAGGCGCGGACGGCCCACCCGTATCGGGGCCTTCATCCCAATCCAGACCCAACCAGCGAAGATCTGCCATTTGCTCGGCCGCGGCTCCGGTCACCACGCGCGGCTGATCGAGGTCTTCGAGACGAAGCACCAATCGGCCGCCCACCTGTCGGGCGGCCAACCACGCGACCAACGACGCGGCGAGACTGCCCAAATGCAGCGCTCCGGTGGGGGACGGAGCAAAGCGGCCGACATAATTTCCCATTGCATGGCCGTGCTACAACAGCGGCGGTCGGGAAGCTACGATACCTTCATGGGTAGCTATCCCGAGGGACATCGCGCATTCGATCTGAGCGGGAAAACCGCTGTCATCACCGGCGGAAGCCGTGGGCTCGGCCGTGAAATGACATTGGCCTTCGCGGCACACGGCGCAAACGTGGTCATCGCAAGCCGAAAATTGGACGCCTGCAAAGCTCTGGCGAAGGAAGTGCAGGAGAAAACCGGCCGCGAGGCTCTGCCGGTCGCAGCCCATGTGGGGAACTGGCAGGAATGTGACCAGCTCGCGACCACCGCACTGCATCATTTCGGCAAGATCGATATCCTGGTCAATAACGCCGGGATGTCGCCTCTCTACGCCTCCCTGCCGGAAGTCAGCGAGGCGCTTTGGGACAAGGTGATCGCGGTCAATATCAAGGGGCCTTTTCGGCTCTCCTCGCTTTTCGGAAGCGCCATGGTCGAAAGTGGCGGCGGCACGATCATCAACATCTCCAGCATTGCCGCGATCGCACCGACAGCCAGCGAAGTTCCCTACGGCATCGCAAAGGCCGGACTGAACAATATGACCGCGAGCCTCTCGCGAACCTTTGCTCCCAGCGTTCGGGTCAACTGCCTGATGCCGGGGCCGTTCCTCACCGATATCAGTGCGGCATGGCCCGAAGAGGCCCATGAGCACTTTCGCAAGACAATCCCCCTGCAACGAGCGGGCAACCCTGACGAAATCGTCGGTGCCGCGCTCTATCTGGCCAGCGACCTTTCGAGCTATACGACCGGAGCCGTCATCAAGATCGACGGCGGCAGCACCCATGCCCCCGCATAGGTGCCGTCGGGATCTCAGGCCGCAGCCGAGCCATCCTTTTTCTGCTCGCTCTGCTGTTCGGTCTGATACTTCGAAAAGTTCGTCCGAATCAGCCAGCCATCCTTGACCTTGCGTCCCACAGCCATCAGGCGGCGGGGGGCCGGGGTTTCAGCATTCGGGCGACGGGTTTCCTCTTTCATATTCATCATGATCAATCTCCTCGCTGCCCTGTCATTGCGGGATTCATGCCAAGAGAGGACCGGGAAAATAGATTGATTTTACTGACTTTATCCCGGCAGAAGGCTCCGGTTGAACAGAATTGGACCGCACAAATTGGAACGTTTGGACGGAATTGTCCGGCTCCGACACAACCGCTTGACCCCCGGAGTCTTCCGTGGCGGTTAAAGACCCATGTCTTCCGTCTGGTCGCGCTGTTCCCTGTGGCTCTCGCTACTGCTCTTTCTCCCCGTCCCTTTCTGGGCTTTTGGCACCGGTTGGGCCTCTGTCGCCTGGCTGGCCGAGATCAGCGGGTTTACCGCGATCATATTCCTGGTCGATGGGGGCTTGGTCGCAACGATGATGACCGCAACCCTGGTCACGCAAACCATCCTTTGGGCTGCCGCCCTGTTTTTCGCCAGCGCGCGAATCGTCCACTACGTGCCGGGTTCCCGCCGTGCCGGATTTATAGCGACAACCGGTCTGCTCCTTCTGGCGGGTTCCCTGCTTTTCCCGGTCTATGCGACCTCCTTTGTCCGAGACGGCGAGCCCGTTAACCTGATCGGACTTTTCCAATGATCTATCGCCGATCGATCTGGGTCCTGATCGCTCTCTGCTGAGCGCCCCTCCTGCCCGAGCGGAGACCGTTGCGGTCCTCGCCCCGCCCTTGGCCCTCCCGGCCGGGCTCAATCCCGAGGGCCGAGTGGCCTGCGCGGATCGCACCCCTCTTCGCAAGGCGCTTTTTGGAGATCTCCATGTGCACTCCACGCTCTCGCTGGATGCAGCGACTCAGGGCACGCGTAATCGGCCGCGCGACGCCTATCGCTTCGCGCGCGGCGAGAGGCTCGGTATCCAGCCTTATGATGGAGACGTGGCGATGCGCGAGGTCCAACTGGAAAGACCGCTTGATTTTGCAGCAGTCACCGACCACGCGGAACTCTTCGGCGAGTTGCATATATGCCGCACGCCCGAAGCCGAGGGCTATGATGCAACCGCCTGCAAGATTTACAGGCGCTGGCCACGACTCGCTTTCTTCCTGATCAACGGATCCATGACCGACGGGAGCAGCTTCGCTTTTTGCGGCGAGAATGCTGCGATCTGCCTGAAAGCGGCGAAGGGCCCTTGGGAAGAGACCATCACGGCAGCCGAGGAGGCCTACGATCGCAGCTCCGCGTGCAATTTCACCAGTCTG
>DLYX01000646.1:0-8816 GCA_003447545.1 Deltaproteobacteria bacterium
GCCATATCTAGGGAGCGGGAACTGCCCCGGTGCACCTCCTGCGCAACCTGGATCAGAAGTTCACCAGACTTTCTCTCGATAAATTCCTGCAGGCGCCGCAGCCTCCGATGCCATTATACCCCTTTTCTGACCCCCAGCGTTCCGATCTGGCGATTTATTTACTCGACCGCTTCAGCTGAGCTTGCAGTCGGCAACAGATTTGGGCACCGTCTCTCCGGGGTTGCCGGCTTCGGTGACCGCGAGCGTGGCTGGTGGGGGGATGTCTGGATGATCTGGGTTCGAACCTTTCGATGGATTCTTGGCGCAGGCTTCCTCCTCTTTGTCGGCCTGACACTGACTCGCGCCCTGGCGCCTGATCTTGCCAACGCGATCCTGACGCTGGCTTAGCCCTCGGAACGATTCTCGTTTCGACCTGCAGATTGGTCGATGCCGCCGTCCGAGAATCAATCGACGGCACCGGCCCGTGCGGGTCCCTGCAGAGTCGTATGCGGAGGCAACGGTTGTCCGCGCCGTATGCTTTCCTGAGTCTGTTAATTGGGGCACGGTAGCCGGAAGAAGTTGAATTGAAGACTGCATGCTGATCGTTCATCAAAGTAATCGGCTCGAGGAACTCGCGGATGCCCTGGCCGAGTTTTGTCGACCACCCTTGTCGAGCGCTTTCGCCACCGAGCAGGTGGTGGTCCCGAACAACGGAATGGCACGCTGGCTTTCCCTGCAACTCGCCGATCGGCTGGGTGTTTGCATGAATTTCGAGTTCTCGCTTCCCGCAGCGTTGGTTTGGGAGTTGTGGTCGGCAGTCCTGCCAGGCACGCCTGCTCGGAATGCGTTCAGCGTCGAGGCGATGACCTGGCGATTGTTTGTGGCGCTGGGACAGCTGCCGCTGCAGTCCTCTCCCGCACTGGGGTCCTATCTTTCTGACGCAACCGATTGGCGCCGTTTCGATCTGGCCCGCCGCATCGCGGCCTCCTTCGATCAATATATGGTCTATCGACCGGATATGTTGCTTGGATGGGAGGCTGGTCGCGAGGTTACCGGCCAACCGGATGAGGGCTGGCAGGCCGGCCTTTGGCGGGGCCTGGTCGCCTCCAACGGCGACCAGCATCGTGCTCGACTTCATGAGAGTTTCCTCCGAGCATTATCTTCGGCGGATGGTTTGCCCGAGAGGCTTTCGGTTTTCGGCCTGCCTGCCTTGCCGCCCGCAGTCTTTGACGTCCTGCGCGCGACTGCTGACTGGGTCGATGTGCATATTTTTCTGGTGAACCCCTGCCGGGCCTACTGGCTGGAATCCTTGCCGGACCGCACAATCGCAAAAATTGCGGGTGATCGAGATCCGGCAGAGCTTTATCTGGAATCGGGCAACGCGCTGCTGGCATCCCTGGGGGGGCAGGGCCGCGATTTTCTGGCCATGGTCCTCGAGCAGGAGTGTCCCCAGAGTGATACTTTCCGTGACCCGGAATCACACTCGCTTCTCGGATTTCTCCAAGCGGATATTCTCGATCTCCAGCAGCCGGGAAACGATGGTTTGCCGCAACATGAGGTCGCGGTCTCGGATACCAGCGTCCAGGTGCGGGGCTCCTACAGCCGGATGAGAGAGGTCGAGGCCTTGCAGGATTATTTGCTGCAATGCTTTGCCGACAATCCCGATCTCGACCCTTCGGATGTCCGAGTCATGGTCCCGACGATCGATGAGTATGCACCGATGATCGAGGCGGTTTTCGGGAATGTACCCGAGGCGCGTCGGATTCCCTTTGCGATTGCCGACCTCGGCGCACGTTTGGAAAGTCCGATCATCGATGCCTTTGTCGGCCTGCTCGAGCTTCCCGGCGGCAGATTCGATGCGCCCTCGGTTCTTGCCCTGCTTGAGGTGGAGGCGATTCGCGAGCGGTTCGATCTTGCCGAGGACGACCTGCCGCAGGTCACGTCGTGGATTCGGGAGGCGGGTATTCGCTGGGGAATTGATGAGGTGGATCGAGCGACGCGCGACCTTCCCGCGGTGCCCGAAAACACGTGGCGTTTCGGCCTGGACCGCATGATGCTCGGATACGCGATGGCTGGCTCCGGGCGCGAGCTTTTCGCCGGGGTGCTTCCCGCGGAGGGGGTCGAGGGAAACGATGCGCGGGCCATGGGACAGGTGCAGGCCTTTGCTGCCGCGGTCATGGCACTCGCGGATGACTTGAAGGGCGAGCGATCACTGGCGTCGTGGTGCGATCAATTGGAAGTCCTTCTGGAAGATTTTTTCACAGCGGACGAGAATTCGGATGAAATGAGCGCGATCCGGGAAGCCATCGAATGCGTGCGCAAGCAAGCAGTCGATGCGGCTTTCAGTGATGCGATCTCGCTGGATGTGGTTCGCGAGGCCCTCGGGAGCCAGTTGGCCGCACCTGGAGCGGCATGGGCATTTTTCAGCGGCCGGGTGACTTTTTGCACGCTGGTTCCAATGCGAAGCGTTCCGGCGCGAATCGTCTGCCTTCTGGGGCTTAATGATGGTGAGTTTCCCCGCTCCGATCGGCCACCGAGTTTTGATTTGATGGCAGATGATTTTCGGCGCGGTGATCGCGCCCGGCGCGAAGATGATCGCTATCTTTTTCTCGAGGCCGTTCTGTCGGCGCGCGATGCGATTTACCTCAGCCACGTCTCTCGATCTCCGCGAGACAATTCGGAGTTACCTCCATCCGTTCTGCTCGCAGAATTCGAAGATGCGATCGCTGCCGGATTTCTTGTCGAAGGAAGCGACAAGCCGCCGGTGGTTCGGAAAGAGCATCGCTTGCAGGCCTTCAGCCCTCGCTATTTCTCGCCGGCGGGCGGATATTTCAGTTATCGCGAGGACCTTGCGGCGGCACTGAACGAGCATCAGGAGTTGCCGACAGCGAAGCGGTTTCTGACCGAGTCGCTGCCGGAACCCGACTCCGAATGGCGCACCGTCAGCGTGGCCCGACTGGCGAGATTTTTTCGCTCTCCGGGAAAGTTTTTTTTGCAGGAACGTTTGGGCATTCGTCTGGACGAGGCAGAGGCTTCGGTGCCGTCAACGGAGACCTTCGTGTTTGATGCTCTGCAAAAATGGCAACTCCGCGCACGGGTGGTTGCCGAAGGTGCATCGGATGAGAGTGCCGATGGCCTTGCGCGTTTGATGCGTGCCTCCGGTGAGTTGCCGCATGGAGCGGCGGGCCCGGTGATTGTGACGGGTATGCACCAGGACCTTTCGAGCTTTCTGAGTCGCGTCGACGAGGCCCGGCCTGCAGGCGTGCCGGTTGCTCGGTCGGTGGATCTCCGTATCGGTGAATTTCGCGTGTTGGGTGAAGTCGAGCAGGTTTATGGAAGCGAATATTTCGTGGTTACCGCTGGGCGCTCGAACGGTAGCGGCAAGTTCAAATTCGACGAACGCGATCTGATTGAGGTCTGGATTCGCCATCTCGTTCTTTCTGCGAGTGGCCTCCCCCTGCGTACTCGCTGCATGGCACCCGATGAGGATTTCTGGCTGGGTGAGGAGCCCGAAGCCAAAGAGCTGCTTGAGGATCTATTGGGATTTTATTGGGAAGGTCTGCGACAACCAAAGACGCTGTTCCCGCGATTGGCCCCCAAGTTCTTCAGCAATAGAATCAAGGATCCTGTGAAGAGCTCACGCTCGGCTTTCGTGAATAGTTTCGGGAAAAGCGGCGAATGGGATCGTTCGCCCGAGTATCAACTGCTCTGGCCCGAGGGTGCTGATGCCCTGAATGATGAATTTGCGGAAAACTCTTGCCGCCTTTGGGGACCGATCCTCGCCAGGCGCGAAGAAATCAAGAAGCCGCGAGGCGGGAAGAAATGAATCAGTCGACCAATAGACTGGATCTATTTTCTGTTCCCTTGCGCGGCACACAGGCCATCGAAGCCAGCGCGGGTACAGGAAAGACATGGACCATCACCGGGCTGTATATCCGTCTTTTGCTCGAAGAGAGCCTCGAGGTTTCCCAAATCCTGGTTGTGACTTATACCAAGGCAGCGACGGCCGAGTTACGGACACGCATACGTGGGCGATTGGTCGAGGTAGCTGCTGCGTTGGCCGGGGGGACAATCTCTGACGAGTTCTGCCGACGTCTTGTCGAGAGTATCTCCGATCCTCGCCGAGCACGACTTCTTTGTGAGCGAGCCTTGCGCCAGCTTGATGAGGCCTCGGTATTTACGATCCACGGTTTTTGCCAACGTGCACTGGAGGATGCGGCTTTCGAGAGCGGCTCGCCCTTCGCTTCGGAAATGATTCAGGATCAATCCGTCTGGATTCGGGAATGTGTCGAGGATTTCTGGAGGCGTTCCGTACAGAATCGCGATCCCTCGTTTCTCCAATACCTGCTGGAGGAGAAGAAATACTCTCCTGAAAAGTTGGCTCAGGACGTCAGGCAGTGGATGGGACGGCCTTATTTCGAGATTCTTCTTCCCGAGAAAGGCGACGGTTCGGATGAGGCTGACGGCACTGATGGCTCTGGGGATTCCCGGGAGTTTGAGTTGCGGACTCTGCGGGCAGAGCTTCTTGCCTGGCTGGAAAAGGAATTACCTCGACGTAAAGCTGAGCATCGCCAACTGTATTTTGACGACCTTTTGTTGAATTTACGCAAAGCGCTGGTCGAGGGGCCGCGCAGCGGTCCTTTGGCCAAGCGCATTCGCCATCGGTTTCGGGCAGCTCTGATTGATGAGTTTCAGGATACAGATCCGATCCAGTACGAGATATTCTCGCAAGTTTATGGCGGCCGCGAGGAACCTGTATTTCTTGTGGGGGACCCGAAGCAGGCCATCTATGGTTTTCGCGGGGCTGATATTTTCGCCTATCTCGGCGCTCGTGAAGCAGCTGCAGCTCGGCATTCGCTGGAGGAAAACTGGCGGACAGATCCGGCGCTGATTCGCGGTGTGAACACTCTTTTTTCGGCTGTTGAGAATCCCTTTGTTTTCCCCGAAATCGAATTTCATCCGGCGAGCCCTGCAGCCCGTCCGCATCCGGAGGTTCGGTTGGGTGGCCTGGAAGAAAACCCGCTGCGAATCTGGTTTGCAGACCGGGAAGAGGGGGCTACGAAGTTGCTGACCGCGGGGGAGACGGAACGTCAGGTTGTCGATGCGACGGCTGATGAGATCGCACGACTCCTTTCGCTTGGTGCCGAAGGGAAAGCTCGAATCGGGACAGAGAGTGTTCGGGGTCGTAACATCGCGGTTCTGGTCCAGAATCATATGCAGGCCGAGCTGATTCGTGCAGCTCTTGCGCGAAGGCGTATCGCGAGTGTTCGCAAGGGGAGTGGAAGTGTCTTTGATACGCGGGAGGCAGCTGATCTCGAGCGGGTGCTCCTGGCGATCGCCGACCCGACACGGGAGCGGCGCATTCGAGCCGCATTGGCGACCGTCTATCATGGGTTTGATGCCGCCAGAATCTACGCAATCGCACAGACCGAAACTGAGTGGGACGAGCTTCAGGAACATTTTCGGCAACTGCGGGAGCAATATTCTCGCGACGGAGTCGCGGCCATGCTGGCATCCTGGCTGGAGGAGAACCGGGTCGTAGCCCGACTTCTGTCCGGCGAGGATGGTGATCGTGCGCTGACAAATCTTTTTCATCTGCTGGAATTGCTTCGGACGGAAGGGCGTCGCCAGCGCCAGGGTATGGACCGGTTGCTTGCCTGGTTCGCGGACCATCGCCAGCAGGCCACCGACAAGGAAAAGGGAGGACAGCCATCGGACGAGCTGATTCTGCGCCTGGAGTCGGATGAGAACCTGGTCGAGATTTCGACAATTCACGCGTGCAAGGGGCTCGAGTACGATATCGTCTTTTGTCCATTCACCTACAAGGTGCCGGCACGGAAAATCGAGGAGGTTTTCGACTTTCATGATCCGGAGTCCGACTGGCGGCCAACGCTGGATCTGGGTAGTCCGGCGCGAGAAGCGAATGGATTGCAACATGTACGAGAGGAATTGGCGAATCGTCTCCGACTGCTTTACGTGGCGCTGACACGGGCACGACATCTTTGTGTCTGCACATGGGGCGCGGTGAAAAACGGCGATGAGTCGGCTCTCGGCTGGCTTCTTTTGCCGCATGATGACGATGGTGTTTCTTCGGGTGCGCTTGACCGCTCCGACGAGGAATTCCTGTCCGACCTGACCAACCTGGAAAGTGCCTCGGATGGCGCGATCGCGATCGAACGGCTCTCGGGGCGAGAGGCCACCGGTGCAGTTCCCCTGACGCGATTGCCGCAGGGGCAAACCTTCACTGCCCGGCATTTATCGCGTTCGGTCAGAGCGACGAGGTGGACGACCAGCTTCTCCGCACTGACCGCTGGCCGTGCCGCAGAGCGCAGGGACTATGACCCCCTTTTGCCGGGCGAGCGACCCGTATCGCCGGCTGATGGCAAGGATATCTTTTCCTTTCCCAGAGGCGCGACGCCCGGAGTCTGTCTCCATCAGATCTTTGAAACCATTGATTTTCGAGAGCAGGATCCGCAGGTCCGGGGTGCCGTGATCGAGAAGGCGCTGGAGACCTTCCACTTTTCCTCGGAATGGCGCGATCCTGTAATGAGCATGGTCCGCGATGTTTTGGGGACCGCTCTCGAGCCTGACGGGCATGTCCGCCTTGTCGATGTGCCGCGTTCCCGGCGCCTCGATGAAGTCGAGTTCTATTATCCGGCGAAAACCATGACGCTTCCGGACTTGAATGCTCTTTTGCAGAGGCACGACCAGCCTCGCCTGGGGCGTAGTGCACGCGATGGTGATTTACCGACACCGCTCACACAGGGATACGTCAAGGGATTTATCGATCTGGTGTTCGAAGCGGAGGGGCGCTTCTATCTGGTGGACTATAAATCAAACTGGTTGGGGGGAAGCCTTGAGGATTACGCTCAGGAGCGTCTCCCGTCGGCGATGGAGGAGCACCTCTATACCTTCCAGTATCTGACCTATGCGATCGCGGTCCACCGGATGCTGCAGCAGCGGATTCCGGGCTACGACTACGATCGGCATTTCGGCGGCGTCCGGTATTTATTCTTGCGCGGCATTCGTCCGGAAGCCGGTCTGCAATCCGGAATCTTTGCCACCAGGCCTGCGCGTGGTCTGATTGAGGAATTCGATGAACTTCTCGGACACTGATCAGGAGAAGGCGGCAACGGAAAGTCGGGAAGAGTTTATCCTGCCATCTGGTTGTTCGGATTTTGATCGACGGTTTGCAGCGACGCTGCAGGCATTTGAGAACCAACCACGCCCGGAGGTCTTTGCCGCGGCTGCGTTGGCCAGCGCAGCTACCGCTCAGGGGCGTATTTGCGTTGCCCTCGCCGAGTTTGCGGAGGAGCGGGGCTGGGTTGGGCCCGAGGCCGAATTGCTTGTGGCGGAGCGCTGGCAAGCACCGCCGCTCGATCATTGGACGAAGGTACTGCGGGAAAGCGACGTGGTAGGTGAGCCGGGTTCCTTTCACCCACTGATCCTCGATGCGGAAGGACGCCTGTATCTGCAACGGTACTGGCGTTACGAGCATCAGCTCGCCTCACGGCTGCATGAGATGTCCCGGGGGGAAGTCCCCCGGGTGGCAACCGCGGATATTTTGCAAAGCCTGACCGAGATCGAAGAGCGGGGGATGCAGCTGGCTGTGGGGCAGCGGGCGGCGGTCGCGACCGCATTGCTGCGCCAGCTCACGGTCATCGCCGGAGGCGCCGGGACCGGGAAGACGACCATCGTCGCCTGCATTCTTCGCTTGATGGGCGAGCATTGTGGTTCTCCGGGCTTTCGCGTCCGGCTGGCCGCTCCTACCGGTAAGGCGGCCAATCGTCTGGCCGAACAATTGCACCACGCGCGCAACACGATTGATCCCGATGGTCGTATCGATACCATCCTGGACCAGGAGCCAGCGACCCTGCATCGTCTATTGGGCGGGGCGCCGAATGGGGTGCACTTCCGCCACGACCGACAGAACCCCCTGCCGCTGGATGTTCTGGTGGTGGACGAGAGCTCGATGGTCGACGCCGCATTGATGGCGAAGGTGGTCGAGGCGATGCCCGCGCAGTCGCGGCTGATCCTCGTTGGGGACCCCGAGCAGTTGCCTCCGGTCGAAGTCGGCTCGGTCTTTGGGGAATTGGTCGGTGATGGGGCCAACTTCTCTGCGGCCGGGGCGAACCTTCTTGAGGAGGCTACGGGGGTTCCGGTACCTCCGGTCCCGCGTCAACCCGGGAGGCCGGGGGCACCGGTTCGGGACTGCGTGATTCTTCTTGACGAGTCCTTCCGATTCTCGACCGACTCGGGGATCGCCGCGTTGGCGAATGCCTTGCGTGAGGGCAACGCTCCGAGGACCTTCGCCGTCCTTGATGGCGATTATGCCGATATCGAAGGCATTGGCGACGGGGAGCAGATGGATGCCGAGGCGCGCCGACGGATTCGGCGCGGCTACCAGCCTTTTGTCGAGGCTCTTGCTGCCGGAGCCGATCCCCGGGATGTCCTGCAGGCAGCAGCGGACTTTCGCGTTCTTGCGGTGCGGCGCGAGGGGGCCCATGGGGTGGTTGCCCTCAACGAAATGATTGAAGGCGAGTTGCGCGCCCATGGCGGCTTACCCCCTGCCGCGCCCTGGTATGCCGGCCGCTTGGTAATGGTGACCCGGAACAATCGAACTCTGCGCCTTTTCAATGGAGATATCGGCGTGGCACTTCCCGACGCGGACGGTCGGCTGAAGGTTTTCTTTGAGGGGAGCGGCCAACTGCGTCAGGTCGCGCCAGGGCGCCTCTCTCACGTAGAGACAGTCTTTGCGATGACGGTTCACAAGAGCCAGGGCTCCGAGTACCCTGCCGTTGTCATCCCGGTGATGACCCAGCACTACGCCATGCTGC
>DLYX01000646.1:9065-9882 GCA_003447545.1 Deltaproteobacteria bacterium
ACAAGAGCCAGGGCTCCGAGTACCGGGAGACTTGTCTGGTTTTGCCCGAGACTCCATCGCGTCTTTTGACCCGCGAATTGCTTTATACGGCCGTCACTCGCGCTCGAACGCATCTGCTGCTCGCCGGCCCTCGCGACCGGTTTGCCGAGGGTTTGGCAAGACGGCTGCCACGGAGCTCGGTTCTGGCGGAGGTGATCCGAGGGCTTGAGAACAAGGCGGAGAAGGAATCCGTCTAACGAAAGCGGCTGAGTGCCTCGAATGCCTTGGCCCGATCGATGGAGGTCTCATGAACCTTGGGCAGTTCGCGCAGGACCTCCCACCAGCCCGGCCGCGTCTTGCCGTCCTCGGCCAGAAGAAGCGCCTGGCTTCGAGCGCCGAAACTTGCTGCGTAGTCGGGGGGACGGATATCGTCCTGTGCAAGGACCACGCGAGGGTCGGTAGCGATCTCCTCCGGGGTGTTGGTATCTGCGTGAGCCTGTTCCAGCTCATCGAGTTTGCTGGCGTCCGGTTCGCACGACGGCTCGTCACCGCCGCCGATCAGGCCGGCACCGGGAAAAAGTAGGGCTCCGGGAATCTTTTCGGTCCGAGCGCCGGCGACCAGAAGTGCGACGTAGGCACCGAGGCCGGCACCGGCGACGCAGGTGGGGCCTATTTCTTCGAGAGCGCTATCGACATCGGTGGCAAAGAGTTCCGGGTAGTAGGCACCGCCGGCGCGCCAGTCCGAGGACCCATGCCCGCCGAAGTCGAGTGCCCAGACGGGACCCTCCCAGAGAATTTCCTGCTCGCTCCAGCGATCGCTGGAGGTGAATAACTCGTG
>DLYX01000533.1 GCA_003447545.1 Deltaproteobacteria bacterium
CGCCCATTCATTTCGAGATCGCTGCCGGTGAGATTGAACGCATGGGAGTTCCAGTAGAAAATTCCCTCACAGGGCATTTCGTCGAAGACGCCCTCCGGCATGCTTCTTTTCTCGGAAGTTTGCTGCACGGTCAAAAGATTTGTCGAACTAAGGGGGCTGGGGCCACCAGGGGGGCCAAAGCCGGTGCACCCGGGAGTATCCACGATGCGGCTGATACAGAAACCATCATCACAAGCGCCTTGTTCCTTGGGGTCGCAGGATTCGCCGGACTTCGAGCCCAGACTGCAGGTCCAATCGCCGAATTCAGGAGCATCGACGTCTGCGTATCCTGTGTACTCCATCAAGATGGCATGGTGGCTTTGTGCATCCTGTCGGAGATTGTATTCCTCGATCCGGAATCTCTGGCCGTATTGCCTTGGTTGTCCTTGGTTCGGGGAGGTGTCTCTCTCGGTCAGATATTCTTCAGGGATCTGTCCGCAGAAATCGTAGTATGTCGCGAAGCAGACCTCACGCTCGCTTGCGGCCGGCAGCAGGTAGGAAGGCATGATCAACTGAACGCCTTCACTCGGGTCCGGGGCGTCCAGGGGCCGAATCGATTGCGGAAGTTCTTCGGGGAGGCAAGCCCCGAGTAGCTCGGCTGTACCCGCAACGGTGCCGTCTTCCTGTGCACCATTCTTGATCCATAGGCGCAGAAGTTCGATATCGTCCGTGCTCAAAGTACCATTGCCCGTGGGCATCGCGCCGCCGGCAATCTCGACTCCTTCGGGATCCAGTTTGGCGAGAACTTTCAGATAGAGATAGCTGTCCATCGGTGTTCCGGGTTCGATCAAGTCGAGGTCGAAAGTTTGCGACGGGATCTCATGAATATTCGCCCACGCGACTTCCGGGCTCAGGTCGAGTCCCGCGGCTGCATTGGATCCGTGACAGGGCCCGTCGGCACACTGCTGCTGCACGAAGATTTGCTCGTAGATGCCTTCCCAAGTGCTTTCGTAGGTGTTGATCTCGTCACACTCTTCAGGACTGTCGGTAGGCTCAGGCTCAGGCGTCGGCTCGGGTGTGGATTCTCCGGTTGGTTCCGGGGTGGGCATCGGGAGGAGCGGCATCCCGTTGTCCGAGGACCCCCCACCGCAACCGCTGATGATCAGCAGCAAGGCGATGAGAGCGCCTGCAGTAACTCTTGCGATGGGAGTTTTCTGTGGATGAGCCATCCAGAGATCATGTACAATGCCGACTACGGTGGCAAGCCCTAACTCAAGTGACGTCAAATCAAGGTTTTTCTCCGATTATGGGTCACGAATTCAGGATTCGCTCACCTGAATTTTATCGTCGACGTGAAGCCTGAGGCCTTTTTCGGCATGGCCGTTGCGGATCGCGATTTCGAGGTAGCCATCACTGCCGATCAAGGCGAGCGGTTCACCTTCAGCGACCTCCCCGTAAGTGCGGCACAGGGCAACGACGGTTTCGCTCCGAGGAAGTTGCGCCGCGCAGGCATCGGGAAGGTCCTCTCTGCGAAGATTCGTGATGGCGTTTCCGAAATGATCGAAGAGCAGGATGGTGCCCTCGATGCGGTTGCCGCGGCGCAAGGGATGCGGTCGCGGCAAGGGTAGGGGCTCGTATCGTGGACCTGTTTGATGCGGGGAAAGCGAACCGCTGGCAAGGGCGGCGGCGATCGGGGCAAAGAGATCGCGGCCGTGAAACGTTGGCGCAAGATCTACCGGCAAAAAGGGTTCCGTGTCGGGATTTCTCTCGATCTGATGGCAATGGAATGGTCCCAGCCTATCCAGAGTTGGGCCGAGAACGCCATTATCAGGAGCCACGAAGCATTGGCCACCAGCCACAGCCACCAGGGCGCGTCGATCGGTTCCGACGCCCGGGTCCACGACCACCATATGGACGGTCCCCTTCGGCCAATAGGGCGCTGCTGCCGACATTGTGGTGGCGCCGTGAATGATGTTCTGCGGCGGTATCCCGTGCGCGATATTCTCGATCCGAAGTCGAGCATCGTGATTCAGAATCATGCCCTTCATCGCGCCCACATAGCCATCGGTCGTGCCGAAGTCCGTGGTCATGGTGACCAGGCCGCAGGGATGAAAGAGAGCTGGCGGGTCGGTGGAGGCGGTCATGGCTTCAGCTTCAGCCGTGCGGCGGCTCTCTGTCAACCACCATTCCCTGGCGCCGGGCCCGCCTCAGAAGCGGTAGGAGAGTTCCGCGCCCCAGGTCGCGGGTTGGCCCCAGAAGCGAATGGCAGTTCCCCAGGAGGACACTGTCGCCGGCATCGACCATTGCAGATATTCCGTCCCGGTGACGTTCTGTCCCCAGAAGGCAAACTGGGCTCGATCGTCGAGGAAATCGTAGCTGAGCCGGAGGTGCAGCAGGTGGTAGGCCGGTTGATTCGAGCTCCAGACCTCAGGCCCTTCGAAATGGAAGGCACTCTGGTAGCTCCAATCGAAGCGCGGGGTAATCCAGCCGTCCAGCCAGGCTGGTCCGGGAAGATCGATCGGTAGCGCATATTGCATCGATAGATGGGTTTGCAGGTGAGGGCTGAAAGGGAAGGTCTCGCCCGCGCGACTGATCGCCTGGCCATCCAATTGACTGGGTGCGTCGGGGAAGTCGGCATAGACAGCATCGAGCAGTCCCATCGAGCCGCTCACGCGGAATCCGTCGATGGGTAGCGCCATGAACTCCCATTCGATTCCGCGGGTGGTTGCTCGCGCCGCATTCATCGTCACCTGCACGATATTCGGAATAATCTCACCCTCTTCGCTGAGATCCTGCAATTGCGTGACCTGGATATCATCATAGAGGCCGACGAAGCCCGCGATATTCATGGTCAGCCGCTGATCCCAGAGAATCGATTTGAAACCGATTTCGAACGAGTCGAGAGTTTCGGGGGCGAAGTCCGTCAGATTGATATCGGCCGGATTCAGGACCCCATTGAAGCCGCCACCCTTGAAGCCGCGCGCGTAGGTAAAATACGAGAGGAGAGAGTCCAAGGGCGTATCCTCGAGCAAGGCTTCGGGCATCAATACGGAGATGGTTCCCATCGGGGTCCAGGACGGGAACAGGGCGGACTTCGGGGGCTCGCTATCCGCGGGTTGGTCGGGAAAGAAGGGGTCGATATTGGACTGTTGGATGCCCTTGCGATCCTCGCTATAGCGCAGGCCACCAGTGAAGCTGAGCCATTCACGGGCGCGGAAAGTGGCTTGCGAGAAGAGTGCCCAGGTGAAGTTGTCGATCGCCGTGATGTTTTCTTTCCCGAAGCGAATGGCGGTCTCGTAGCCGGAGAGGACGACGCGGTTGTCCGAGCCGTTCTCCCAAAGACTGAAATAGCCGACGATGAAATCAAGACGATCGTCGATCGCTGTGCCGCTGAGTTGGAATTCCTGCTGGATCTGTCGCTGATGTCCCGGCTTGCCATCGAAGGGGCTGCCGCCGCCTGCATCCGATATTTGCACGATCGTCAGATCGGTTCCGTCGAAGTCCTGGCGAAAGCGAAAGTCCTGCTCGCGCCAGGAAGTGATCGATTTTGCCCGGAGATCGATGCCCGCGATTTCGCCGATATCCCAATCAATGGTTCCCCAAGTCCCGTAGGAGATGGTTTCCTGCAGTTGCGAGGTATTTGACCAGTTGCGAAATGGCTCACTCCGATCACAGGCCTCTTGTACGTCGTATCCGGCCTGAGTGAAAAGACCCGCCAGGCCGGTATCCTGAATAAAGACGCATTGGCCTCCGGCGGCATAGCTATGATCCTGCGACCAGGAGCCGCTCACGTCGACCGTCAATGAATCGGTGGGCAACCAGCGAAGCGAGCCGAGAAAGGCGAGCGTGTTTCGATTGGACCAGTCCTGCTTCCGAGGCACGTTGCGGACCCAGCCACCATCCTGCACGGAGGCAAACGAAAATCGTGTGAAGAGTTTGTCCTCAAAGGGCCCGAAATCGATCGGCAGGTTGAGCATCGCCCGAGCGAGCATCGTCTTGCGGCTCCCGGGCCGCACGAGAGCAAAGCCCTCCACGGAATCCTTTGGCTTGGTTGTGGTGATATTGACGGCTCCCCCAACGGTATTTTTGCCAAAGAGGGTTCCCTGAGGTCCGCGCAAGATTTCGATTTGTTCAATATCGATCACATCGAGAAGCGCACCGACCGACCGCGGCAGAAAGACTCCATCAATGAAGACGCCGACGCCGGGGTCGAAGGCCATATCGGTATTGGAAGTCCCCACGCCACGGATGACAAAGTTGGCTTCCGCGCCGCTATCGGCCCCGTGGATCTGGAGGTTGGGGACAAGGTCCTGAATCTCGTCAAGCCGCGTGATCCCTGCCTCGCGGAGCGTGCTCTCGCTGAGTGCGGTCACGGCGACAGGAGTTTCTTCCAGACGTTCACTCCGCTTGCGTGCGGACACCACAATTTCTTCGATGGTCTTTCGCCTCGAAGCGGAGCTCTCTTCCGAGGCTTGCTCGGGTTCGCCGGAGGAGGTCTCAACCAGACTTTCGG
>DLYX01000328.1 GCA_003447545.1 Deltaproteobacteria bacterium
CCACGATCGAAAACGGCCCCCTGCGCCCCGTCGAGGTCTGGCGGCATCGCGGCGGCGCCCATGCGATCAGCCCGGATGCCGATCGCTGGCTCTCGGACTTCCTGCGGCAAGACGTCGCTCTGGTCGGCTGCCCCGAGAATATGCACAGGCTTGCCAACCCCGATTGGGCCACACAAACCACCCCCATCAGCTTTGTCGATGGCTACCCGATCCTGATCCTCTCGGAAGCGTCCGTGGACGATCTGAACAGCCGCCTGAAAACGCCTGTCGAAGCGATGCGATTCCGCCCCAACATCCTGCTCCGAGGGTGTGCGCCCTTTGCCGAGGACGGATGGAAAACGATCCGCATCGGCGATGCCGTGATCGATATTCTGAAACCTTGCGATCGCTGTTCGGTCGTCTCGATTGATCCTGCAAGCGGAAACACCAGCAAGGAACCCCTGAGAACCCTGGCCACCTTTCGCAAAAGCCCTGCGGGCATCCTTTTCGGCCAAAATAGCGCCACCCGACAACCGGCGACCCTTCGAACGGGCGACCCCGTCGAAGTTCTCGAAACACGCCGCGCGGACGACGTACCGGCCGACTTTCGAATCAGGTAGGCACCGCGGCAACGAGTCAAAACCTCACGCCTTCGGATCTTCGCCAATCCTGTTAGAGTTCCTCGGCAATGGCATCCCCTGAAATAGGAAAATATAATCGCCTGCGGGTGCAGGAGGAAAAATCCACCGGGCTGATTCTTGACGGGGGCGCACTCGGCCCACTTCATCTGGTCCGGAAGGAGATCCCGAGAGACCAACCGGCCGAGGTCGGTGATGAAATCGATATTTTTATCGCCCTCGACTCCGAAGACCAGCTCTACGCGACCACCCGCAAACCGCTCGCAACTGTCGGCGAGTTTGCTCTCTTGCGGGTCGTCGACGTCGCCGGGGCCGGGGCTTTTCTCGATTGGGGACTCCCCAAAGATCTACTCCTCCCCTTCCGCGAACAGATTCGCGACGCCCGCACCGGCACCTCGGAGCTGGTTTATATCGATCTCGACCGAGCCAGCCAGCGCCTGGTCGCCTCGGCAAAGCTCAAGAAATTCGTCGGCAAGGAAGCGCCTCGTGATCTGCGCCCCGGCGACAAGGTCGACCTGCTGATCACGGAACGAACGGACCTCGGCTGGAAGGCCATCGTCGACGATGCCTACTGGGGCCTGTTGCGCCTGCCGGAGGAAGCGACCGGCCCGGCAAGAGGCCAACGCATCCCGGCCTTTATCAATCAGGTCCGCATGGACGGCCTCGTGGACCTCAGCCTCGAGCCTCCGGGCTACCAGCGTGTCGGTGGAGCCGCCGAGAGAATTCTTCAGATGCTCGCCGAGACACCGGATGGCTTTCTACCCCTGCATGACAAAAGCGACCCGCAGGAAATCCGCGACAGGCTCGGAATCAGCAAGAAAGTGTTCAAGCAGGCCATTGGCGGCCTGTTCAAGCACGGCGAGTTGACGATCGAAAAAGACGGCCTGCGCCTGGTCGACCCCGACGAGCCGGGAGAGGGCAGCCCTGACACCTGAGACGATGGTTCCGGTTTGCCACGATGGGGTCCTTCCCGCCTGGCGGGTTGGATCCACTATCTCGCTGGCGACCTTTTGCTCGGTGCTTGGGAAAGTCGAGCCACGGCCCGGGATAACCCCCGCTCTGGTAGCACCATGTCTTTTCCTCACCCTGATGGCCGGGCCCTTCGGGCTGCTTCCATCTGCAACTCTCAGACTCGCGCGGCGAAAAAACGAGAGTCACATCGAGGTTTGAGAGTCCCTCCTCAACTTCTCCCGCCAGATGATTTCCGCTAACGTCTTGAGGATGAGTCGCTGGAGTCGAGGGTTGCTGGGAGGAGTTTTCGCTGCCTTTGCATTCGCCTCCGCCTGCGCCCCTGTTCTGCACGAACCCGCGCCGCGTCTGATCCCCCCCGGTCAGGAATCCCGATGGCTCTTGCGCTGCGAGAAAGTCCGATCCGTGCGACACGATCATCGTATCCCGGGAAAGACCTCCCATTGGCTGTGGGCCCGTGACGAACAGGGACTGCCCGTGGCGGTCACCGGCACTCTCCAGGACGGGTTCCTCGTCGTCGCTCGGAACACGCCACGCAAAGACCCCTCCGTCCGCAACGTCGGGTTCAATGATCTTCGCGAGATCTGCCAAAAGACGATCCGACAAAGTAAACGCGGCGCCTTTCACTCGCTGGGTCATGTGCGCGCCGCTCGCCGGCGAGAAGGTATCAACGTGCCCCTCCTCGCACCCCGCCCGCGGACAGGGCAAGAGCCCGTGACTCGAGTCGTTGTTTTCGGCGACAGCTTGTCGGACTCGGGCAAGTTGAAGAATCGCCTGCGCATCTTCCCCGGGCGACCTTATTGGATTGGACGCTTTTCGAATGGTCCGAACTGGGCTGATTATCTGGAACGGATCCTCGACGTCCCGGTGCAAAACCACGCCTACGGCGGCGCCTCGGTTCACCCCACTTCACTGATGTCCGGCGAGAACATGATCACGAAAATGGCCGAAGAGGGTCAGTTCTTTGTGAGCGGCAGCCTCGGGCTGCAGATCGAGGACTATACGGAGAGATTTCTCGAATCCGGCACGATCGACCACCCCGACAAGACGATCTTTCTCTTCTGGGGCGGAGCCAATGATTATCTCGCAAAAATTCCCTTCGATGGAACCATCCAGACGCTGCTGGATCGACCAATGGCGACCGGCGGCTATCAGACGATCGCGCGCCGGGTGATTCAATCGATGGAAGAACAAATCCTTCACCTCTACGAAGCCGGCGCACGCCGGTTCATCGTCCTCAACCTGCCCGACCTCGGGGCCACCCCGATCGTCCTACAAAATAATACCTATACGGGCGAGAAGCCTGATCCCTCCCCGGCCGAAAAGAAAATCGCACTGGCCAGTCGCCTCAGTCAGCTCAGCGAGTTCCACAACCAGGAACTCGCGGCGGCCCTTGGCGATCTCCGGGCGAAACTTCCTGAAGCCGAGATCCTGAGTCCCGATACCGCCGCGCTCTTCGCCAGCATTCTTGACTCCAATTTCACTCTCGATGAGTCCGGCACGCCCTTCGACCTCGGCTTTGATATCACCTCGCAGCGCGTCGATGTCGAAAGCGACACCGGCTCGATTCAACTGCAGGATCGATGTTTCACGGGAGGTTATCTGGGAAGCCCCCGCCCCGAAGACATTTGCGCCAACGCCGATCGCGTCCTCTTCTGGGACACGATTCACCCAACGACGTTTGCGCACTGCTGGCAGGCATACTTTATCGCGCGCGAACTGCAGGACGCAGGCTGGTGGAGCGGCCTCACCGCCCCCGAGGCCCACAAGGCTCGTTGCCTTGAGTTCCAGGCGCGCGAGTACGCACCGGATCCGTGAGCCACTTCAGCCCGGCGTGCGGATGAACGCTTCGGCGTCGCGACGACCCATATCTCGCGCCGCCGCGAGCCCCTCGGGGCTCGTATAGTCCCATTTACTCACCGGCATCTCCGCCGAGGGCTGAACGTAGGTCCTGCCCGGGAACCCCTTGAGCAACTCGGGATCGTAGCGGCGGCTCAAAAGAACAAGGACTTTCTCGCGCTCGGGGGAAAGAATCCCGACCGGTACATTATCGAGCAGGCCTCAGTCGAGAACCGGTTCTCCATCACGCTTGAAAACCGGCGTGAACGGCGGCGTGCAGGAAGAGCAGAGAATCAGGTCCGCGAGGTCTCCGGGCGAACGGCAGTCAAGGACCTCACCGACCCCCTCGCGAAACCCCAGCGCCGCACCCAGCCGTGGGTGCAGACTCGGACTCAGAATTTTTTCCAATTCATAAGCGAGCAGCCCCGCACCGACACCCATGCGGGGCCCCAACCAACCCGGCAATCTCGCGAAAAGGATCCGGACTCGTGGTCCCTGATGCAAACAATCCAGTGCGGCCCCGTCGATACAGTGGAGAATCGTGTCGCGGTAAATTTCCTCATGCGGAAACAGGCTCCCGCCACCAAAAAGGTTTTTCGGGTAGACGTTCGCTTCGTTCCCCTCCGCACGCAGCGAAAAATGTGCGAAAACCTGATCCGCTACCCCGGCGAAAAAAGCGCAGGCCATGGCGGAACCCGCACTGACGGCGCCAACCTCATGGGGTGCAAAATCTGTCTCACTCGTGAGCACCTCCAAAAAGCCCATCTGCCAGAAGCAGCGGCAACCGCCCCCCGCCAGAACCAGCCCATCATACGAAAAGTCCTTCATTGCAGTCGTGTTTCCGGTCGCGAG
>DLYX01000637.1 GCA_003447545.1 Deltaproteobacteria bacterium
GATCGAGCCATCGTGGAGGTAACCTGTGCCGCGTACCTGATCGCCGGGTTGATTGAACATCCCGGTTTTCTGATACATGTTGCGCAGGTGGGGGATCTTGAATTCCTGGGTTTCCCCTTCTTGCGAGGAGTCGCCATCGGTTCCGAAAAAGCCGGCGGATCTGTCCGCCGTATGGCAGGTGTTGCAGTTTCCGACGCCATCGGTGTTTCGGCCGAAGTAGAGGGTCTCGCCTTGAGCTGCGATGCCGCTATGCGCCCGGTTGAATGACATCTCGGGATTGGGCGGGTAGATGATTCCCATCGCGAAGGTGGCGAATTGATCCATTTCGGTTGGGGTGAGTTGGCTGCTGCGGCCGAGGAGTCCGACGAAGGCAGGGTTGAACTTCTCGAAGGCGCAGTGAACGTTGAAGGCACCCGTGCCGTTGGTTCGGTTGGTGGGTTCCTCGTCGGCACAGCTTTTGTCGCCGCGCCAATGCAGGGGGCCATTGCCCGCCATGCCGCGCAAGGATTGCGTCGTCATGGCCCCCTTGAGGGGACTGAACGGGGAGGGGTTGCCGATCTGAAATGGGTTCAGATTCAACTCCTCATGTTCGTCGGGATTCCCGAGATTCCATGCCAGGCTGTCGAAGTCGCCGAAGGCGTGGCAAGAGCCGCAGGATTGCGTGCCATTGTTCGAGCTGTGGTTTGCATCGTAGAGGAATCGCCGTCCGTCGGTGATGCTGGTCGACTCGGGAGTATGCATTGGAATATGGAAAGTTTCAGTTTCCGAGACGGTGTCGACCACCGAGATTCCGTTGTCGAACCGCGTGAAGACGTAGAGCTGATTGCGGGCTTCGTCCAGAGCCAGCCCGCCGGGGCCACCGCCGGTGATGGCGATTTGACTATTTTCGTCGGGGACGAACGTGCCCGACTCCAGTTCCGCGGTGTCATACACGCCCACTTTTCCCGACCCGAAGGCGGCGACGTAAAGCGTTGCGCCATCGGCGGTGACCGCCATTTCCAGCGGCGTCGCCAGACTGCGCGACTTGAGGGCGGGGTCCGCCGGGATCTGGGTGAAGTCAACATGGGTATTCAAGGCCCAAGGCGTGACTGAGCCGTCCGTCGGATCGATGACCGTGATTCTGTTTTCATGAAGGTGCCCCTGCACGGTGGTGCCGCGCGCCCCGGATCCCTCGAAGCGGACCTCGTTGAATGCCTCGGTATTGGCAACGTAGATATTGCCCGACTGCGGGTTGGTGGCCATGTTGAATAGAAGGGTGCCCACGCCGCGGAAATCGTCAACGAGTTGAATGCTAGCCAGCGAGCCTCCTGACGCGTCGAGCGCAAAGACATCGATGTCGGGCAGG
This sequence comes from Deltaproteobacteria bacterium, assembly GCA_003447545.1. Lineage (GTDB taxonomy): Bacteria > Desulfobacterota > Binatia > UBA12015 > UBA12015 > UBA12015. Next base: position 1,346 of record DLYX01000637.1, read on the forward strand.
CGCATCTGAATCGCTTCGTTCCAGTTGCGCCCGAGTTCATCTTCCCATGCGCCGGTCTGGGTGTTCCATTTGACGATGAGACCGACCTCGGGGCCGGGGTTGCCATCGACGTCGGTATTGGGACCGGGCAAGCCACCTGGCAGGTTCAGGCCATCGATCTGGCAGGGACCCGCAGCGGCGCCACCATTACAAACCAGTGGTTCGGTAACGACCGTGGTCTGGTTGCCTGAGTGGAAGGCCGCGGAGTAGACGGTCAAACCGTCGGGGGATACCGCCAGGGCTCGGGGCGTGTCGCTGAACAATTGGATGACCCGAGCTCGGTTGGCTGCGAACGTGTCGGGCGTCTGCTGGGTGTCAAATACCCAGACATCGTGTCGTCCAATGCCGGGGGTCGTGTACTCGGCATCGATCAGACTGTTCTGGCCCCGGTGGGCGGTGGTCACAAACGCAAAGCGACCATTGGTGCCCGCAAAGACGATATCTCGGGGTTCATCACCGAGCAGCAACGTTCGTGCGACTTCGATGCGGGCGCAGCCCGTAGCCGAGGGGTTGGCTTCAAAATCGATAATGCTGACACTGTCGGAGAGGTGATTGACGACCCAGGCGTCACCGTTTTGCGGGTGGACGTCTACCGCAACCGGATCGAGACCTACCGGGATGCTGCATTCGTGTACCGGGTACCCTGCCGAGAGGTCGAAAACCTCAAGGTGGGCATCGGGAATGTTGGTGACCAAAAGGCGGTTTCCGTCATTCGTCAGGGCCATCGGCCGGACAGGCCCCGATTCGAAGTTGGTGTAATTCTGCCCGAGGGCCGGAGCCACCGCAAAGTTGGACCCAATAAAAGCTAGTAAAAATAGTAGTTTGATAATTTTCATTGAATGGCCCCCCTCGGCGGTGATGCGGTCTCGGGATCCACGAAGTCGAATCCCAAGCTCTTTCACGATTACTATACGGGTGTCGACTGCTGCCCGTCCAGTTTTTTCTCTATGTGGCACGCTATGCCAGATGAATACCCACTATCTGTTGGGGGTTGTCCCATGCCCCCGGAAACTATCCGATCACTCGGCTAAATGCGCCATGTCGGCGAGACCCGAATCCTTGTCTTTTTTTGCCGCCTGAAGCCACAAGTCCCTGCCTCTCGGGATCGGTGGTCCCGGCGGCGAACTTGAGCAAGGGGTGTGTGCGCGGAGAGGACTTCCTGTTTCTCGGCTCTCAAGACGGCATCTGCAGCAATTCGACCAAGGCACTGCCTTGGTCGGCGGGGCCCTCGAGATAGGCCCAGGCCACGCCGATCTCGGGCATCTCATGCTCCCAGATCGGATGGAACCCGAGGCCCCGGAGGCGCTCCATGGGTGCCTCGAGCGAGTCGACGCGGAACCGAATATGGTGGATCCCCTCGCCGCGCGTCTCGAGCACTTCGCGATGCGGACCTTCCCCGCTTTTGACAGCGATCAGCTCGATTTCCAGATCCCCGGACTTGCCGAACGCAATATCAAGCGTGAGGTCGACTCTGCGGCCTCGATAGAGGGTATCCTTGAGCGCAGATTCCATCCGCTGAAAGGGTCCGAAAAGTGGTTCGAAGGTCTGCAAGGCCTTCTCCATATCGTGAACGAGATATGCGACCTGGTCGATCGGCAGGAGGCCCAGAGTTTTGGCAATCGTGTCGGACATCTTCGTCGGTCTCCATGGGCGGTCTGCCCTTTTGCGCAAAGTTTGTTCTGTCCGCGACGATAGATTTCAGAAGCCGACGACTTCCGGCAAAGTCGCGCCGCGCATTTTTTGCACCAAATGGAATCCTTTTCGGAACCACACCAGCGGAGCCGGCTCCCGGACTTCCTTGCTGAACTCGGGCTTACGGTGCAGGGCTTGGTACCACGTTTCCACTTTCGGATGTAACCGAGCCATCGGATAACCTCCCGAGAGCAGGCGGTGCACGTAGATATACCAGGCGATATCGACCACGCTCAGCGTATCGCCGAGGAGGAATCGATGCTCGGCCAGCGTCGCTTCGAGTCCCTGCAGGTGGCGTCGAAAATTCCCGGCGGCCTCGGTCGCTTGCGCATCCGTGATTCCATGTTCCGCCATTTCCCTCCAGAAGCGTATTTCGACCTCCTTGTGCGGATCGCGTCGGCCGTCGATTTCCCCCTCATCTTCGGCAAATATCTTCAGCGACGAAGGTTTTTTTCGGACCACGAATTGCGGGAATAAAAACCGCATGGTCAGGGTCCGGATGTCGAGGTGCAGATCATCCTCTTCACGCAGCAGGGCGGTCGCCCGGGCCATTTTCCCGTCCGGGATCAGCGGTGGCTCCGGGAAAATTTCCTCCAGATAGGCGAGAATATCGTTGCTCTCGATGATCACCCGCCCGTCGTGCACCAAAACGGGCACCAGTCCGCGCGGATTGATCCCCAAAAACCATGGCGAGTAGTTTTTCTGGGCGGGAAGATTGACCGGATGCGATTCCCAGGGAATCCCCTTCAGGTTGAGGAAGATCCGGGTCTTCTGCGAGCAGGAGGACCCGCTGAAGTGCAGCAGGTGAAGGCCTTTCCAATCGAGAACTTCCCGGGTGCGGATTTCTTTTTCATCGAGTTGTGGCATGGCAAATTTCCTTGATCCTTGACAATTCGAGCTATGGTCACGAGGGTCCAAGGGCATCGAAAGGATAACCTCATGAGCAAGGAATTGAAGACCCTCGATAATGGACTTTCGTCTTGGGACGACTTCCCGGTCCACCAGACCGCCGAACCGATCCGAAACGTAGCGACCAGCGATCGTAATTTCTACGATCGGTACTATTTCAACCTGCACGGTTCCTCCGACGAACTCTTCATGGTCATGGGGTTGGGGCAATATCCAAATCTGGGCGTTCAGGACGCGTTTGCCGTGGTGGGCCGCAAGGGCACCCATCGGGTGGTGCGTGCCTCGCGTACTCTCGGCGATCGGATGGATATGAGTGTCGGGCCTTTCCGGATCGAGATCATCAAGCCGCTTGAAGAGTTGCGCTTCATTCTCGAAGACAACGAGCACGGCCTGGCCTGCGATCTACGTTGGCGGGGCGCGATTCAGGCCTTTCTCGAGCCACGCCAGTTTGTGCGGAAACACGGCCGCGTCCTTTTCGACACCGAGCGATTTGCCCAGACCGGTTTCTGGGAAGGGACTCTGCAATTCGGCGACGAGACGATTGCGATTACGCCGGATCGTTGGAAGGGCACGCGGGATCGTTCCTGGGGGGTGCGGCCCATCGGAGAGCCCGAAGCGCCGGGTATCCGCGGCTCTGAGGGCCAGCTCACCGGCATCTGGAATTATTATCCGATGCAATTTGATGACTACACGATCCTCTACATGCTCAACGAGCAGGAAGACGGCGTTCGGACAATCGAGGAGGCCACAAAGATCTGGAATGATCCGTCGCGGCCGCCCGAGTGGCTGGGCCGACCGGAATACGAGCACACCATGAAATCCGGCACCCGCATGGTCGAGCACTCCGTGATTCGCTTTGTCGCCGAGGATGGCAAGGTGACCGAGATTCAGTGCGAGCCTCTGACTTGTTGTTATATCGCTGTCGGCACCGGCTACGGTATGGAAGAGGATTGGCGCCACGGGATGTACCAGGGCGATCTGGTTGTGCAGGGCCTGGTACAGTCCGAGGAAGAAATCGCTCCGATCGGCCAATACGCGATCGTGGACCATGCGGCTCGATTTACGACAGCCGATGGTGAGGTCGGCTACGGACTTCTTGAGCACGGTTTCTTCGGCTCTTTCAAGAAGTATGGCATGATGGATGCGGGATCGGGGGCGGCCTGAGTCAGGCCCCGGCGTCGCGTTGGGCGTTTCTCGCAATACGGGCAGGACGGTCTGGGGCTATCTGATCTCGCTCGCGCATAAATACACGGGACATCGGTGGGTCTCGGCCAGCGAGTTGCGCGATATCTACAACTATCGCCGGATCGATGAGCGCATCAGCACCTCCGGTCAGCCCACCGTCGCGCAATTCGATTCGATCCGCGATGCGGGGTTTACGTCCGTTGTCAACCTCGCTCCTGCGGGCGTCGAGAACGCTTTGCCGGACGAGGCCGGGGTTCTGCGCGGGCTGGGGATGCACTACGTGCATCTTCCCGTTGACTTCGCGAGGCCGACGCAGGCGGATTTTCGGGGATTCGTCGAGGCGCTGAGCGCACTGGAATCCGAGAAGGTCTGGATCCATTGCGCCGCCAATATGCGGGTATCGGCCTTTGTCTTTCGCTACCGCACGGAGATTCTCGAGCAGGATCCGGGGCCCGCGCGAGCCGATCTGGAGGCGATCTGGGAACCGTTTGGTGCGTGGAAGCCCTTCCTTGCGGGCCAGCCTGACGCCTGAGCTTGCTGCGGGCCTGCCTCGGTCAGGGCCAGCCCTCAGCCTTTGGGGAACAATAACTGGACCTGAACCCGGAGGGATCCCTCCGGGCCGGAGTCGTCGGGTGTCACCACGTTTCCGAAGCCCTGGATCTGGAAGTTGATCGGCGGGAACCCCTGAAACACGGTCAGCTTGCCGATGCCCCCGCCCAGCGGCACGCTCCAGCGGTTGTCGGCATTTGCCTTCCAGTCCGCGGTAAAGACCGGAGAGGTGGTCAGGTACCAGCCGTCGGGAAGGTTGAAGTTCACAAACGGTTGCACGAGCATCTTGCTCCCGTCGGGGCGTTTGCCGTCCCCACCGAAGGTCCAGATGTTGTTGATCAGAAATCCGGCCAACCAGGGGCCATTGGTGTAGACGCCAACAACGCTGGGCCCCGCACCCCATTTGCCCGAGCCGGTTTTTTTCGAGGTGGCGGTCGGCAGCGTGAATGTTGGCCCGAAGCCCCAGACCATGTCTCCGGTGTCGGGGGAGAAGAAAAAGCTCGGATTGATATCGCCCAGACCGAAGGTCGAGCCGCTCTCCTGCTGGATATCGGGCTGCGAGACCAGCGGGATGATCCAGCGAGTGATCAGATTCAGATCCTTGGACAGCTTGAAGGGAATGACGGGCTGCACGTTGAGGATATTCTGCGTGCGGTCATTGTCGCTGATGCCGAAGTTGGTGTTGTTCTGAAAGGGCAGGCTGATCAGGTTCGCGATCGGATTCTGCGCCTGTTTGGCGAGATCTTCCTCGCGCTCCGCAATATCCTCCTGCGCGGCGGCAGCCATCGGTGAGATCGCGAGAATCAGGATGATGCAGATCGTTTTCAGAATCAGTTTCATGCTTCAGAC
>DLYX01000508.1 GCA_003447545.1 Deltaproteobacteria bacterium
ATGCTCGCGCGCCCCTCGGATCACAATCTCGTCAGCCATGGATGTGGTTTAGCGAGAAATCACCGCAAGATCATTCTCGATTTTGCGACTGCGGGAGTCCCTTGGTAGATCGGGCAGTCCGTGAGAGGTTTCCTTGCATCCACTATCCTTTTGTTGGCCCTCCCCGCCCTCGCAGGCGCTGTGGACCCGCAGGATAGCGCCAGCCGACGCGAATCGATCGAGGAAAACATAGAAACGATCGAGGTCACGGGACCTCGCATGATCCGATTGCCTGACCTCACGGCCTTTGCCTCGATCATCGAAATCACCACTGAAGTCGAGGAAATGAAAACGCTCGCCGACGTCCTTGAAGATGCCGTCGGCGTTCAGGTTCGTCGCTACGGCGGCCTGGGGGACTTCTCGACCGTTTCCATTCGCGGATCCTCCCCAAGCCAGGTGCGAATCTACATGGATGGCATCCCCCTCACCCGGGCCCGTAGCGAAACCGTAAACCTCGCCGATCTACCGCTGGACCCACTCGAAGCGATCGAGGTATTTCGCGGTACGACACCACTGGCCTTCAGTGCAGCCTCCCTTGGTGGAACCGTAAACTTGCTCACCCGGGAACCGGGCAAGAAATCGACGTTCTCGACTCTGGTCGGAGGAGGTTCTTTCGGCACCCGAAAAGCGAATGCGACAGCCTCAGGGAGCTTCGGCGATTGGGGAGCACTCATCACCGGATCCTATCTTGGATCCGAGGGTGATTTCCCTTTCCCCGATAATAACGGGACGCCCCTGAACCCATTTGATGACGAGACGACGCGCCGAAAAAACAATGATTTCAACTCTGGCGATCTTCTTCTCAAAGCGACCTACGATGGCCTCTCCATCGGCCAGTTGAGCCTTCTCAGCGAGTTCTTTTTCAACGAGCAGGGCGTGCCGGGTATTGGCTCGCACCAATCGGACTCCGTTCGTCTCAAAGACCTCCGAAGCCTGAACTATCTCCGTCTGGATGCACCCGATCTCGCAGGAAGCGGATTCGATCTACGCACCACCGGATATTTCGTCTACGAAAAAGAAGGGCTCTCGGATCCATTCGGCGAGGTTGCCGGCAGTCGTCTTGAGACGGACAATCAAACGCTTTCCTCGGGGCTCCAGTTCTTCGCGACACGACGCGTGGATATCCATGATTTGGGTGCCCGCGTGGACTTGAGCGGAGAAACTTTTTCTCCCGACAACAAGCTTCAGCCCGACGCCAGTGATGATCGGCAAAGCCGCCTGCATATGAACCTGGCGATTGGAGATACTCTCGGATTCTTTTCGGACCGCCTGCTTCTCGATGTACAATTGCGATACGAATTTATCCGCAATTTCTTTGCCGGAAGCGTGCCCGGCTTCGGCCCTTATAGCCAGCCCTCGGACGCGGATACTTTCAACCTCTTCACCCCCCAACTCGGGGTTGCCTTCCAAATTCTGCCCGGTCTCGATGCCCGCGCCAATATCGGTCACTACGGGCGAGTCCCCAGCTTTATCGAGCTTTTCGGTCAGCGCGGCTCCATCACGGGCAACCCGTCGCTACGACCTGAAGAGGGGTTGCAGACAGACTTCGGTCTCGCATGGTCCCTCTATGATCTGGCTTTTCTCGACCAACTTGCTTTCGAGTCTGCGGTATTCTTCAGCGATATCGACGACCTGATTGTTTTGGTCCGAACGGCGCAGGATCGATCCGTACCGCAGAATGTCGGACGCGCCAAAACACTGGGCGCGGAAATTGCCATGCGAGCGACCCTGTTCGAGAAGCTCCGCCTCACTCTGAACTACACCTATCAGGATGCACGCGACCGCAGCGGCGCGACGGGGATCGATGGCAATCAATTACCGGGGCGTCCCCGGGATGATCTATATTTTCGGAGCAGCTACCGGTGGCGAGACTGGGAACCTTTCTATGAGCTCAACTTCATCGGCAGCAACTATTTGAAGCGAGCCAATCGCCCCGAGGACCTTGTCGCTTCTCGCCTCCTCCACTCCTTGGGGATCGCATGGACTCTGCCATGGACTCCGCTCACAGCGACCTTCGAGGTGCGTAATTTGAGCGACAACCAAACCGAAGATGTTTCCGGTTTTCCCCTACCCGGCCGCACCTTTCTCGGTACAGTAAACTGGTCATGGGAATCTTCGGATTGAAATCAAGACGAGGCCTCTGGTGGCATCGAGCCTCCTGCTGGATGCTGCTTGTCTCCGGCCTTTGGGCAGGTTGCGGTGCCAACGACAGCATCGCACCCGGCCCTGTGCTTCCCTCGGGTGCTCCGTCTGCTTTCATCGTCACGGGTGACTTCGAGACCGGCTCCTATGCGGTCGTCTCCAACGAGAACCCCAACGAGGTGGCGCCGGATCTCGGCCCGGTCCATGGCGATGCGGTTGCGCGCTCCTATCAGGGCGAAGTGTTTGTGATCAATCGCTTCGGTGCGGACAATATCCAGAAGATCGACCCTTCACTGGGCTGGACCACGACCTTTCAATGCTCCGTGGGCAACGGCAGCAACCCCCACGATATGGCTTTTGTTTCGCCCACCAAGGCCTATGTGACGCGATACGAAGAGACCTCGATCGCTATCGTGAACCCCTCGGTCGGACCCGACTGCGAAGGCTTTCTGATTGGTGAAATTGATCTCGCCTCGTTCGCCGATGCCGACGGCATACCCGAAATGGACCAGATGGCGCTGGTCGACGATCGGCTATTTGTCAGCCTGCAGCTTCTGGACAGAAACCGTTTCTTCGAACCGACCAACGAAAGCCTTCTGGTGGTTTTCGATACTCGAACCGATCAGCCCGTGGACACTCGCCCCGAGACGCCCGGGATCGATCCGATTCGGTTGACTTGGACAAACCCCCTGGGCGCCAGCCGGGGACTTCCTCTCGATCCATCCACCGGAGATATTATCGTCGCTCAGGTCGGTAGTTTTTCGGTCATTGGCGATGGGGGTGTCGAGACCATCAACCCCTACACCTTCGCCCGCAGCCGAATCCTGATCACGGAAGATGATATCCAACGAAATATCACCGACTTCGTGCTCGTCGATGGTCGAAATGCGTGGGCCCTTGCGACGGACGAAGATTTTCGCAATTTCGTCCTGCAGATCGATACGACTCTGCGTGAAGAGCGCCGAGCGATCTTCGAGAGCGATGCCTTTCTGACCGATATCGAATTTTCGGCAAGAGATAATTCGATCTGGCTGAGCGACCGCAGCTTTCAGGATTCCGGATTGCGGATTTTCTCGGCGACCGATGGAAGCGGCATTGAGAATCCGCCGATATCGACGGGGTTGCCACCTGTCGATATTCTTTTTCTGGCTCCCAAAACCGGCAGCTAGAGTCGCCGCGCCTGCTCGCGAGCATTTCCCAAATACGTCGCCGGTGTGAGCTGGCGCAGTTCCACCTTCGCTTCTTCCGGAACGTCGAGGCCGTCGATAAACTCGGCCAAAGTCGCCGCGTCAATGGCCTTGCCCCGCGTGAGCGCCTTCAGCTTCTCGTACGGCTGGTCAACACCATAGCGCCGCATCACGGTCTGGATAGGCTCCGCGAGAACCTCCCAGCTGCGGTCCAGATCTGCCGCCAATCGAGCATCGTCAGCTTCGAGTTTGGCGAGTCCCTTGCGGGTCGCCCCATAGGCGATGAGCGAATGTGCAAGACCCGTCCCCAGATTCCGCAAAACCGTCGAGTCGGTCAAATCACGTTGCCAACGCGATAGCGGCAGCTTTTCGGCGAGATGCCCCAGCAACGCGTTTGCAATCCCGAGGTTCCCTTCGGAGTTCTCAAAATCGATCGGGTTGACCTTATGGGGCATCGTCGATGAGCCGACCTCCCCCGCAACCGTTCTCTGTTTGAAATAGCCTATCGAAATATAGCTCCACAGATCCCGATCAAGGTCGAGCAGGATAATATTGAATCGGCGCACGGCATCGAAAAGCTCCGCAATACAATCATGGGGTTCGATCTGCGTCGTGAAGGGATTCCAGACCAAACCGAGCGACTCCACCAAATTTTTCGCCAGAGCCTCCCAGTCCACTTCCGGGTAGGCGATCAAATGCGCATTATAATTGCCAACCGCCCCGTTGATTTTACCAAGCAATTCGACTGCGGCGACTTGTTCTCTCTGGCGCTGCAGTCGGGCAACCACATTGGCAAACTCCTTGCCCACCGTCGTCGGCGTCGCGGGTTGACCATGGGTGCGCGAGAGCATCGGACGATCAGCATGCTCCTCTGCCAGACGTCGAAGGTCACCAATCACCTCGTCCATCGCCGGCATCAGGATCTCATCCCGAGCACGGAGCAACATCAGTCCGTACGAAAGGTTGTTGATATCTTCTGATGTGCACGCGAAATGAATGAACTCCGAAACAGCATCGAGTTCCGGGACGCCGTTGATTTCCTCCTTGAGGAAATATTCGACAGCCTTGACATCGTGGTTGGTCGTCGATTCGATCTCCTTCACCCGAGACGCTTGTTCCAGGCCAAAATCGCGAATCAGCGGCTCGAGAATTTGCTTCTCGGCCTCACCAAAGCGCGGGACCTCGGGTATGCCGGGATGGGCCGCGAGAGCCTCCAGCCAGCGCACTTCGACCTCCACCCGATGGCGAATGAGACCGAACTCGCTAACGAGGCGCCGAAGCCCCTCGACCTTGTTGGCGTACCGGCCGTCGACCGGGGAAATTGCTGTCAGGCTCGAGAATTCCACACAGGTTCTTTACGAGGCCTGCCGCCAACCTTCAATTGCTCGCTCCAGAAACCTCGGATTCCGCCGAGAAGCCCTGACAGAGCGCCCCGGCCGCACCCCGTTTAACGGGAGTACCGCCGGTGCGCCTTTCTCTGTCAGTCGATATAGCCAAGAGCGCGAAGGCGATCGCGGGTAATCGGGTCGAGCTTCTCTTTGGAGATCTCGTTCAAACCAACCGAGTCGCGCCAACGAGCCAGTTCCTCTTCAAGCTCCATAGGAGCCCCGCCCCGGCTGATATAAAGATTGTCATGGGCCTTCGGGTCGTTCTCGAGAACATAGAATTCATGCTCGCCGCCCGACGACCAAACATATTTCTGACCATCTTTGCGCACACCTAAAAGGTGTCCTGCCAGCGTGTGAGGGAATTTGGCCCTCGGATCCCGCAAGAGGTAGGTGAAGACCGGACCTGTATCTGCGTTGCCTGTGCGGGCAGCGGCCACCAGGCTGCTGCCATCCATGGGCGCATCCGACTCGATCTCGGCGAGTTCGAGTACCGTCGGCAAGATATCGTTCAACTCTACCGCACCCGGCACGCGGGCCCCCGCAGGCATCCCCGAAGGATAGCGGATGATCAAGGGGACGTGCGTTTCCTCCTCGGTCAGGGCCTTGAAATGATAGGCAAGGTCGTGCTCGCCAAAGAGTTCGCCGTGATCGGATGTGACCACGACGATCGTATTATCGAGTTCTCCCTGCGCCTCGAGGTCGGCAAGCAGTCGCCCGATATGTTCATCGAGATAAGCGATCTCGCCGTCGTAGAGATCCACCAGTTCGCCCCAGTCTCCCGGCTCCATCGTAGGCAGAACGTCACGAACAAACGTATTGCTGTCGATCGCTTCGCCCTCCTCTGCGTCGAACCGGACGAAGCCCAACATCGGATCGACACCCGGTGCGAATTGGCTGCGGTAGGGCTCGGGGGGGTCAAAAGCGTCGTGGACGTCCATATAGTTCAGGAAGAGGAAAAACGGACGATCTCCATCACGACCATTGATCCAATCGATCGAGCGATCCGTCAAGTCGGCCCCGCGGGCACCCACGCCCTCGAGAAAAGTATGGCGGTGGTACCAACGAACCGCGGTGTCCGGAGCGATCAAACCGGAGCGTACCATCCATTTCACAACGGGTAATTTATCGAAGAACTTCAGGTAGAAGATATTGACCGGACCGTCCATGACGTCCGCGAAGCCCTGGTCGAAGCCGGAACGGCGGCCCAGAGAATAGTTCCCCAGGACCGAGGCTGTGTCGTATCCTTCGTCACGCAGAATCTCGGCGACCGTTTCGTAGTCATCCGGCAGGGCATTCTCCTTGCCGCTATCGAACCGAGAGGTCACCATCTGAAAATGGCTCGGCATCGTCCATGACGCCTGGGAGATCGCTTTTTCGAACACAACACTTTGCTTGGCCATCTCATCAAGATTGGGACTGGTTCCTTTCTCGTATCCATAGGAACCCAGATGATCAGCGCGCGTCGTATCCATGACGATCCAGAGCAAATTCGGCTTGCCGTCGGTCGCCGCTGCCGCTTTCCCATGGGGGCGAATTTCACGCTCGAGATAAAGACCAACACTCCAAATCAGGGCAATCGCAATCAGGCCGCTGACAGCTGCCTTCGCCAGAACCTTCTCGCCCGTGAAGATCTCGAGAATGCGCACACCGCAACGCCAGAGCAGGAGACCGACAATGGCTACGCTCCCGAAGCTGAGCACCGACTCCAGCACAGGCTCCGTTTGGAGAACGTACATGTCGAGATACCGAGAAAGCGCCAAAACAAAGCCGAAGGCCAGGCCCAAGTTGATAAAAGAGAGCCAGAGCAGCCCGCCTGAGCGCGTCCGAAGATGAGCAAATGCTGCCAGTGCCAGCCCCGTGCAGACAGCGATAGCGCCCGCATTTGTAGCGAGGCTGATGGGGGCAAAGAAACCGGGCAGGTAGCGATCATTCAGGGGGACACCAATCACCATCAGCAAGAAGACGCCAAGGAAGGCCCCCATCAACAGCGGCACGGCTGAAGTCTCGCGCCAACCGCTCAAGACACGCAGCACCCAAATCCCCAACCCCGCACCGAGGCCGAGCAAGGCTCCGAAAACGGCGTAGGTCAGCAGCACCACGCGCCAAACAGACCACGGTTGGTAGAGATCCAGAAAATCGTTCGTGAGGATCTCGGCACAACTGAAAGCCATCATCCCGACAGCCCAGCTGAGCGCGCCGAGACTCGCCGATTCCAAAAGATCTTTTCCGATTGAATTTTTCTTCATTTCGAACTCCATCAACCAGCAATCGCTCTTACAGCAGCGATCACGCGGTCCACTTCTTCCTCCGTAAGATGGCAATGCATAGGCAAGGCAATCGTTTGATTCAGGGTATGCTCCGCCTTCGGGAAATCACCTTCGGCATAACCATATTTTTCTCGATAAGCAGGCTGCAGATGACAGGTCGGCCAGTAGGACGTCCCCGACTTCACCGCGAACTCTTTCTCCAAACGTTCCTTGACGTCCGGGCGGCTGAGATGGTCGCCGAGAATCAGCGGGTATTTGTAGTAGGCATTGCGACAACCCTCCGGCAGCGGCAATGCGTTTGCGCTCTCCAGATCACGGAAACCTTCATCATAACGGGCGGCTACACTCATCCGCAGCGAAACAATCTCGTCCAGTCGGCGGACCTGCGTCAATCCAGCGATCGCCTGAATTTCAGTCATTCGCCAGGAATATCCCACCCGATCCTGGATTCCCCGCTTATGATCCTCGCCATGGAACCGCAGGCTGGTCGCACGATGTGCCAACGCCTCCGAGTTCGTCGTCACCATACCGCCTTCGCCACCCGCCGTAATGATCTTGGTTGCCAGCATCGAGAATGCCGACGCGTCGCCGAGTCCTCCGGCGCGACCCTCTGCACTGCTGGAGCCGGCCGCATGCGCGCTATCCTCGAGGAGAAAGAGGTTGTTGTCCCGGCAATAGTCTCGGATCCGCGCCAGGTCCGGCGGAATCAGCCCGGCTTGATGCACCAGAACCAGCCCTGCCGTTTTCTCGTTGGTGCGGCGTACGATCTCATCAAAATCAATCAGCAGGGTTTCAGGGACGATATCGCAGAAGACGGGGGTTCCGCCGGCGAAGATCACCGCGTTGGCCGATGCGAGAAACGTATTGGTCGGCACCAGAACTTCCTTCCCCTCAATTTCGAAGAAGTTGAGGGCCGAAATCAGAGCCGAGGTGCCGGAGTTGACTGCACGCGCATAGCGAACCCCACAATAGGCGGCGAATGTTTCTTCGAACTCGCGGACCCATTTCCCCTGCATCAACATCCCGCTTTTCAGAACGTCGCGCGTATTTTCCGTGATGAAGTCAATATCATCGTCGGTGAAATAGGGTTTGGCGACCTGAATCATTTCCATGAGAACTCCCGTTCATCCTTCTATTTTGACAACAATTTCCCGTACACCATCCGCGAGTGACTTCTCGGGGAACCACGGAAAAAGGCTTTGTGCCCGCTCGATCGTCGTAAATCGATCGGGCCACGTTTTATCCCCGACCGCCGGGGTGTCCACAATATCGATGGTCCGCCCCAGAATTTCTTTTGCATTTTCCTGGAACAATAACGCCAGCTCTCGAATTGGCGTCGCCTTGCCCGCGCCGACGTTCAGAACCAGAGACTCGGTCCGCGGTGTCGCCACCAAGCCGGCCACCACCCTGCATACATCATCAACATGAACGAATTCGATCGCCTGGCCACCACCGCCCTGAGTCTTGATCGGCGTCTGCGCCTCAACAGCGTTGCGAAAATGCCCCATCACATCGGTCTTGACGACCAACCCGGACCCGGGTCCAAAAACATTTGTCAGCCGCAAGATCGCCGCGTTTGCCCGCGCAGCCTCCCATTCGGCCTCAGCCTTCAGACTTCCGTAGAGATCATCAGGAAGCAACTCCGAGGTTTCGCTCAAGGGCATTTCCCGGGTCGCAAAGGTCGAGTAGACAGCGTAGGTCGAGAGGTGGACCAGATTATCGATGCCGGCATCCTGCATCTGATCGACCAACAGTCGTGTCCCGCGCACGATTGTCCGAATCGCGCCCGGGATGTCTGCTCGACAAGCCCGCTCACCGGCAAATGATGCCGTATGAACCACCGCCGAAACCCCTGCGAGCGCTTCTGCCAGAGCATCAGCGTCCAGCAGATCACCTGCACGAAAGTCGACATCACCATTGGCGATATTCGCCAACTCGGCAAATCGTGTCTCATGACCAAAGGCGCGCACGCCAAGGCCTGTCGAGGCAAGATGAGCGACGATCGCCGATCCGATATAACCGCCAGCTCCTGTCACCAATACTCGTCCACTCATGCCGCCACCTCCCGAGTTCCAGCGCCTCGCGTCCCGTCGTCTGCGGCTATCAATCCGTCAAAGATCGTGGCGAGTTCACCTGTCAGGTTTTTTCGATCGAATTTACGCACCAGGTCCTCATTGGCTACCGGGTCCTCCGCGCGGGCTTCATAGAGCACGATCAACTCCCTCTCGATCCCGGCCGCATCGTGCGGGTCGACAATATGCGCGAGGTCCGTTTGCGAGAAGAGATCGGCGGTGAGGCCCGGCTTGGCCAGACATAGAAATGGCTTGCGCGTGAAAAGGTATTCAAAACCTTTGCCGGAAAGTTTCTCGTTGCCGCCTCCTGCCTGTGGAATCATGCACATCAGGAGTGCCGAGCTTTCCTGCAGGTAGCGTATGGATTCGACATGCGGAACCCAGCCTTCGTAACGAACGCGATCCTCAAGACCGAGATCAGCGAGAAGTTGATCGTAAGGACCACGCTTCGCTCCGACCAGATGTACCGAAAGATCACGGCGCAATCCCTCATGCTTCGCACAGGCGGAAGCAATCGCGCCAAAGAGGTGTTCTGCGGGGAACATATTCTCGATATTGCCGGTGCCGGTCAGATGGAAACCATCCCGGGGAAGCATTTGCCGGGGCAAATCAGAAGCCGCCTGAAAATCGTGAACATCATAGCCGTTGGTGATGACGGAAATATCCCTCTCGTCGAGAAAGGGATACTTTTTCAGGAATCGATCGCGCAGCGGAGGCGCCGTTACGACAACGTGATCGGCGTTCCGAACCACCCATCGCTCCATAGCCTTTTCGATTTTCTCACGAAGTCGATTATTGACGTAATTTCGACGACGCCGGGGGCCATCCGTCCAGGGGTCACGAAAATCGGCCACCCACGGCAATCCCGTCGTGCGCGCCAGCAGGCCGCCATAGAGATGCAGGGAATTGGGGGGCGACGATGTATGGATGAGCGTCGCCTGCGTCCGGCGCACCTGACGAATGCCAGCCCATAGCGCGGGCAAAACCCAGAAGATTTGCTGGTCGGGGATCATCAAGCGCTTGTGGAGAAATTCGTTGAGTTGCCCCAAGCGACCCCGCGCACCTGCTTTTCGCACCTGCGTAACCGAGTCGCTATGCGCCGGGCTCTCTTTCTCCTCGGAAACCGCCGCCGCAGATTTACCCCCGCGAATCGCGCGAATCCCTTCGCGGATCGCATTCTCTACTTTCTCGATCTCAAAAGTACTCGTCTTGCAGACCTCGACATTCGGGGGAATCTCGGCCAACAAGCTCTCGTCCCAGACATCCCAAAACGGGTTCCGAGCCGTATGCACCACGGGTTCCCAACCGAAATCACGCAAATATCGCGTATATTTGAGGGTTCGTTGAACACCGCCCCCCCCTTGGGGTGGGAAACGGTAGCTGATGAGGAATGCCTTCTTCATGCGGAAGGGAGCGAACTTTCTGCGGGTCGCAGACGGAAACCGGGAGAACGAAGCTTACGGGATGCGATCACGATCGGGCAACCGCCTTTTCCGCCTTGGGCAGGAATCCGCTCAACTCCGTCACTCTGGAAAGCCGAAAATGAGCATCCCAGCCCGGATCGCAGACATGATCGTCGAACTCGGGATTCGCGACACGGATCGTCGTCATCCCGATTTCGGACGAGCCCTTGAAATCAAAAAGAGGGTTATCGCCGAGATAGACAGCCTCGCTCGGTAGCACATCCGCTGCTTCGCAAAGCAGTCGAAATGGCATCTGCCCGGGCTTGTTCTCGGTCAGCGTCGACGAGAAAATGATATGGTCGAAAGAATCCGCCAAGCCGAGGAGTCGCAGCTTGTTCGCCTGAACCGCCTCCCGCCCCGATGTAATCAGGCCAAGCTTGTATCGATCGCGCAGTGCCGCGAGAAATTCTGCGACTCCGGGGAAAAGATCAATCCCTCCCTTCACGGCCGAGAATTCGGTCAATAGATCCTTCAAATGCTCCGCAACGGAAAGTCCGTTTTCGGTAAGTATATCATCGAAGAGGTGGTGGTAGTGCTTCCCCTCCGAGATGAGAATTTCATCGAAGCGTCGACGAATCTGTTCCGGGTCCCCATCGGACAAACCCGCGACTCGAGGTGCTATCCGGTCGAGGGCCGCCGCAAAGTACAATCCTTCATCGTAGAGCGTATTGTCGAGATCGAAAGCGAGCAGTTGCATGCCCTCGAGTCTGCTGGCGAGATTTCCCATGACCCGCCCTCAACGCTGGGGTGGCGTGCCGTCGTCGAAATACTCTCGAAAATGCCGCAGCATCCGCACGCCGTCCTTGATCTCGGCCTTCGGGATATCCTCACCCAATGCCATCAATACGGAGAACCAGGCGATATTTGCGCCTGCAGCCTTGCACAAGATCAGCGAGGTTCCCCCGCGCGGATTGATATCATAGATGCGTGGTTCACCATTTTTGTCCAACTTCATCTCGTAGTTCTGCATGAAGTTGTAGCCGAAGGCCTTGCAGGCCTGTCGCGCCATATCCAGAACGGCCGGGTTCATATCCACCTGGCCCACAGTCGTATTCGATGCCGTTCCGCGGACGCGGATTTTGGGGACGGCATAAAGGACTTCACCTTCCTGCGAGAGGACATCGCAACTGTAGTAGGTGCCGGGCAGGTACTCCATGGCGATCAGTTCGGGGAAGTCGGGACCGTCCTGGCGACGAAATTCCTCGAGGCAGGTCTCCAGAGACATCACCGGCTGGCCGGCTGCACGAACATCCTGTCCCACACTCGGGTCGTCACTGGCTGTGACCAATCTCGCGCCGCGGCCGCCCTTGGACTGGGTCGGCTTCAAAAACACGTCGATCTCGGGGAAGCCCATTTCCTTCAGGCCCTCTTCGAGTTCACCAAACGTGGCGATCGTACGGAACCCGGCAGCTGGAATTCCCTGCTCGGCAAAAAATTCATGGTACCGCGATTTGTTCGAGGAAAGACGAAGCATCTCGGGGTTGCCCGGGGTGATCACACCCACGCCAGCGCTGCGAAATTCATCAAGGCGCTCGGCAGAACCAATCGCCTCTTCTTCGCCGAGCGCGTAATAGACATCGATTTCGTAGTCGCGACAGATCTCGAGCACACTATCGATATAGCCGGGGTCGTTACGACCGGGGACCTGCACAAACTCGTCGGGAACATGCGGCGCAATCCCGCCTGCGTCCATATCTGCCCCTACAATCGTCACATGGCGATCACCGGGACCGCGCATCGCTTCGGCGAGTGAGGGACGGGTCGGGTGACCAATCGAGGGAACGAGAATACGAATATCTTTCAAAACAACCTCCTGTGAACGGGAACACTTCGCGATTATCAGAACCCGGACCCCCGCATAACCTTAAAATCGCAACGGCATACGCAGCCACCCGAACCTGTCGGACCCCTAAGTCTAACGACGCCGTTCCAAGAAAAGTTTAGGAATTTCCTACGGATCTGGAGTTAATTTCGCAGAAGAGACGCAGGATTGAACCCAGCTTTGAAAAGATCGGCGAAAAAATTCCGGGGAGAAACCCGCCGCCCGCGCGACACAATCTTCTTCCCGAAAGGGTTCGCCGCGCTCGAGATCATCCAGCGCCCTCGCGAGCGACGCCACCGATGGCTCGGGAAAGAAGATGCCGGTCGGAGCCGGCGCGGAGCTTCCGGACGATGCTCCCACCACCGTCTCCAGAGCCCCTCCTTTGCCCAAAGCCACAACCGGTGCGCCGCAGGCCATCGCTTCCAGGGGAACAATGCCGAAGTCTTCCTCTCCGGGAAAGACCAACGCCCGACAACGCCGATAGAGATCTCGTAAATCCTCCGCGGACTGCGCCCCGACCACTTCGACACCGTCGCCCGCGCGCCTGCGCAATTCCTTGAGCAGAGGCCCCTCGCCCACCACGACCAACTTTCGGCCGGTCTGCTGACAAACCTCAATCGCAAGATCCGCACGTTTGTAGGGCACCAATTGGCCCACGAAAAGATAAAAATTCTCGCGCGGCACCTCCGGCGCGGGCGTAAAAAATTCGAGCTCCGCCGGTGGTGGGATCACCGTCGCCGCCCGACCGTAATGTCGCTGGATTCTCGATTCGACAGCCCGCGAATTGGTCGCGAACTCGTTGACCCGCCTTGCAGCGCGAGAGTCGTACCAGCGAATCCAACGGAGTCCTGCATGGGCAAGTGGCCGGAGCAGGGCAGGTATTTGAGCGTCGACATACTGCTTGGGAAAATCCCATGCATAACGCGGTGGCGCGTGACAATAACATAGGTGGACCGCACCCGGGTCGACGCGCACGCCCTTGATCACGGACGCATCGCTTGAAATCACCAGATCGAATCCTCGCAAATCAAGGGTACGAACTCCGACTGGATAGAGCGGCAGCAGCGCCTCTCGAAAACGCGCTCCCCGGGCTAACAGGCTGGAGTGACTGGTATGATCGGCGAGGCCACCGGGCAAATGCTCGGCAGAGCCAAAGAGTGTGTAGATCGGGGCGTCCGGATACAGGCGAGCGATTTCCGCAAGTACTCGCTCCCCCCCTCGCCAGGTCAACAACCAATGATGCACCAGGGCGATTCGCATCGCGTTAGCCAGAAGGGAGACGATCTTCGGCCGGCAAGAAGATCACAGCTGCACGCCAATGAGCCCAGGTCAGCAAGCCCCAGATCACCAGACTCGCCGGGGCCATCAGCCAATGCCCGCGCTCGTCCAAAATCCCCCAAACCGCGAAGGCAATCGTCAGTT
>DLYX01000117.1 GCA_003447545.1 Deltaproteobacteria bacterium
GAAACTTCTCCGGTCTCTCGAGCAAGCGCGTCAGAATCGCCGTCCCTGTCGAATACGGCAAATTCGCGACAACAAAAAGCGGACCACTCGGAAGGCTATCGATGTCGAATTTCAGGAAATCGGCCTGCTCGACCCGGAGCCGCTCCGGCGCCATCGTCGCCAGATTCTCGGCAAGAGTGCGGTCAAACTCGACTGCCGTCACATGATAGCCGGCATCCAGCAGCGGAAAGGTAAGCGCCCCTTTCCCCGGGCCGATCTCCAGAACCGACGATTCGCCCGGCAGTCCGGCAAGCGCGATGGTTCGATGAACGAAACTGTCATCCGCCAGAAAATGCTGGCCCAGCGCATGCCGTCGCCCGCCCATTCAGCTGGCAGCAATCTCGATACGTGGGCCGATCGGAAGCGTTGCGACCGCATTCAGGTCGAGTTCATCGCGCTCCCCGCGGAGCAACCTCTGCCAACCGGCGTACGCGATCATCGCTGCGTTATCGGTGCAGCGCGACAACGCCGGGAGTTGCAGATCCACGCCCTCTTCCCGAGCGACTTCGGCCATCCTCTCCCGCAGCAATCCATTCGCCGATACCCCACCCGTCACCACAAGGGCCTTCACCTCGACCTCCCGCAACGCACGCCTTGTCGTTGCCGCGAGGGTGTCCACCACTGCCTCCTGAAAAGACGCTGCCACGTCAGGCACGTCGATTTCCGGGCGCTTGGCACCCTCCTGCCACAAGGCTGTCTTCAAGCCGCTAAAGCTCATATCGAGCGCAGCACCGCGCACGCGCGGCCTCGGCAATCGCATCGCCTGCGGATTGCCATCGCGCGCCACTCGCTCGATCTCGCGGCCCCCCGGATAACCGAGCCCCAGAAGTTTGGCCGCCTTGTCGAAGGCCTCACCAGCCGCATCGTCTCTTGTCTGCCCCAGCAGGCCAAAACTCCGATCCTCCCGAGCCAGATACAGCGCAGAATGACCGCCGGAGACAACCAATCCGAGAAAAGGCCGAGGCACCTGTGCGTCCAGTGCCCCCGAAAGAAGGTGGCCCTCGATATGGTTGACCCCCACAAAGGGAAGTCCCCGCGCACGGGCGATTGCCTTGGCCGCACACAATCCCACAAGCAACGAACCGACAAGGCCGGGCCCCCGCGTAGCAGCAATTCCCTCCACGTCGTCCAGGGTCATACCCGCGGTTGCCAGAGCCTTCTCGATCACGGGTACGATATGCAAAACGTGATTCCGTGCCGCCAACTCGGGAACGATTCCCCCGTACGGAGCATGAACATCATCCTGAGAAGCGACGATATTCGACAACTCCCGTCCATCCTGAAGAACGGCCGCGCCGGTATCATCGCAGCTGGATTCGATTCCGAGGACAATCATCGGGCAAGCAACCGTGTCAGGGCCACTCGGGCCGTTCGATTCGCAGGATAAATTCCCAGAGCCCGACGATAGGAGGCAATCGCGCTGTCCTCATCGCCCTCGACCTCGTAGACTTCTCCGTTTACCGCGACAAGTTCCGCTAACCAGGCACCCTTGGGATCAAGTGCGACGGCAACCTGCAGATCGCGCCGAGCCTCTGCCGTCGAACCCACCAACAAGGATGCCTGTGCACGCGTCAGATACGCGGGCACACAATCCGGGTCGGCTCGCACAGCCTCATCCAGAAGCTCAAAGGCGCGCCCGGCCGTCCCCGCCTCCAGCTCGGCGCGTGCCCTGTCGACCAGACGCATCGCGGCGGCCTGCCCGGGTGTGGTTCCCTGATGAATCGACCAGGCCAGCGGATCGCGGGTCCGATCCCGAATCCCTCGCCGGTTGGGCGTGGGTGCAAGTGTCGGCGGTGCAGGTGAACCAAGAGCCGGGTCCTGCGGGGCGGGTGTCAGTCGCGGAGCCGGAGACCAGTCCTGCAGCAAGGGGCGCCATGGCGTCGGCTGTGGCCGCGGCGTCCTGCCCTCCCAGTTACGACTCGGATCTCGCGCGGGTGCGCATGCGATCGCGACAAGAACCAAAAAGCAAAGTGCACTGGGCAGTCTTCGGGTAATTTTCTCAATCATGGTTTCTCGGGGCCAGACGCTCCTCCGGGAGGTCGTCTGCTTCCAGAGCTTGGTCGAAAATCCGTGCCGGCGCCAGTGGGCTGGAAAATTCTGGCTCATCGCCGGTCAAAAAGGCTTCCCGAATCAGTTGGATCGGTTCGACGGGAACGCACGGTGAGAACACCGGCTCCGGTTTGGGCAAGAGGGGGCCTTCCTCCGGCAGGTCTGACGGAGGCAGCGGTGGAAGACCGGTTCTCCGGTCGACTTCGACAAGCGTCACGCCCGGAGGCACGGAGAATCCGCGAGGCTTGTCCGCGGCAGTCGCCCGCCGCATGAATTCCGTCCAAATTGGCAACGCAGCGCTGCCCCCGGATAGCTCCAGCGGTGTCCCGCCATCGTATCCAACCCAGACTCCGACCAGGAGTTCCGGCGTGTAGCCGATGAACCAGGCGTCGCGATATTCATTGGTTGTGCCGGTCTTGCCCGCCGCCGGTCGACGAAAACCCCGCCGTCGAGCTCCCCGGGCCGTTCCGCGATCCATCACGCCTTCGAGCAAATGCGTCATCACATAAGCCTCGGCCGGGGAGACAACGCGTCGCATCGCGGGCGGCTCGCCGACTAGCGTCGCTCCATCGCGGGTTTCCACGGACGCAATCGCATTGGGTTCCGCTCGAATTCCGCCGCTGGCAAAGATTCCGTAGGCCGCCGTCATATCCAGAGGTGTCACCTCAAGAGAACCCAGAACAATCGAAGGCACCGCGAGGAGTGGCCCGGGAATACCGACGTGTTCGCCAAATGCCACCACTTCCTCCAATCCAATATTCCAG
>DLYX01000238.1:0-1191 GCA_003447545.1 Deltaproteobacteria bacterium
CCAGGACTTCGACCGCTGGGCCAAGAACTTCTACGTCTACCGGGACACCAACGGTTCCGGCGAGTGGTCGCAAATTCCGTGGGACAAAGATCTCACTTTGGGAAATCGTTTTTACGACGACGAGATCAGCGGGGACGGGTTTTCATTCGAGTCGGGACTCTCCGCGCAAAAGCGCCGCGCTCATCCCTTCCAGGGTGCGGCGGCCCACGCCTGTTGTGGTGCGCCCAACCTGATGATCGATCTCATAGTTACCGATCCACGCACCCGCGAAATGTACTTGCGGCGCTTGCGGACCTTGATGGACGAGCAACTTCAGGCACCCGGCACGCCGATCGCCGAGAGGACATTCGAGTCTCGCATTGACCAACTGGCTACCGCGATCACTCCCGATGCCGCCCTCGATCTCTCCGAGTGGGGAGCGATTTACGGCGGCATCCGCGATTTTCCCACCGCGATCTCCCTGCTGAAGACCGACTATCTCGATGAACGCCGGGTCTACCTCTACCAGACGCACGCCGTGGGCGGACCGGCCGGGTCGGTCGGAATCCCGGACGCCCAGCCGAGTGTCGTGCCGCTCACTATTGGCGCGATCGATTTCAATCCAGCTTCCGGCAATCAGGACGAGGAGTATATCGAGATCACCAACCCGAACAGCTTTGCGGTCGATATGTCCGGCTGGACCGTCGAGGGAGCCATCGAACACACCTTCAAGCCGGGAACAGTCATTCCATCCGCCGCCACCGGACTTCCGCTCTACCTGTCTCCGGACGTCAACGCCTTCCGCGCGCGCGCCACAGGCCCGACCGGCAACGAAGAAAACTTCGTGCAGGGACGCTACCAAGGCCAGCTCTCCGCACGCGGCGAAGCAATCACCATCCGTAACAAAAACGGAAACATCGTGACCACAGCCAGCTATGGCGGCTCACCGACTGACTTGCAACAATCCCTCCGCATCACCGAACTCAACTATCATCCCACCGACCCGAGCGCGGCTGAAATCGCCGCCGGCTTTGGCAACGACGACTTCTTTGAGTTTGTCGAACTGAAGAACATCGGCCCAGCCACCATCGACCTGAGCGGGGCCCGCTTCGTGGACGGCATCGACTTTGTCTTTCCCGCCAGCACCTTCCTCGCCTCCGGGGCACATCTTTTGGTGGTGTCGGATGCCGCGGCCTTCGCGCTGCGCTACCC
>DLYX01000238.1:1614-2969 GCA_003447545.1 Deltaproteobacteria bacterium
TTCACCTACAACGACCGCTGGTTTCCCGCCACCGACGGCAGTGGGTATGCCTTGGTGGTGGATGATGAAACAGCCCATTGGAACGATTGGGATGGTGCTCTTGGTTGGGGAATCGGCGAAGATGCCGATGGCAGTCCCGGTGCGCAGAACAGTACCGTGATCCTCCAACAGTATGCAGGCTGGCTGAATCAGCATTTCACGGAGGCCGAAATTGTTGACCCGATCATCTCGGGACCCAACGTCGATGCCAACGGCGATGGGTATTCGAATTTCTATCATTACGCGTTCGGGACCGATCCGCGTGCAACCGGCGGTATCGCCGCAGCCCTAACGAGCATCGCTTTCAACGGAGTGTCGCTCGAGTTTACCTATCGCTTTCGCAATCCCGCGCTCGATCTCGAGTTCATCGTCGAGGAGTCGAGCGATCTGCGCTCCTGGACGGATGCGACAACCGAGCACATCGGGTCCGAAAGTGATGGCGAGATCACCACGATTACCGTGCGAATCCCTGCGCCCGAAGCAGGAGTGCCAATACGAAGATTTGCGCGGGTCGCGGCGCGGCCGAAGTCTCTTTAGGGGCGTGAGACAAGGACTTTGGTAATCTCTCCTTATGTCGGTTGACCAACCAATCCAAAACAACCCGTTTCTCTCCCGTAAATAGAATACCGCAGAATGTCTGCTTCCTCCGCCAAACCAAGAAAACTCAATGATTTAACGGCTTGTGATCGATCGTGATTCAAAGAACAATCACCGCAATGAGACACGTTCTGATCGAATCCATCACCGAAACGGAAGCCGATGGTTATTATTTTGGCCGTTTCAAATCGATGGACCCGATCACCCTCATGGGACCACTGGATGCCCCCGTCTGCTTGATTCACCGCATGGAGCTGGAACGGGCCAGGAACGAAGGAAGATTCACTGAGGTTTATGAGTTGATCGACTACCAAGACAAGGCCGAGGCCAAGTTTGGCAGTCGGAGCAAACCGGCCGCCATGGCGGTCTTGATCGAGGAATTGGGATACCCGACCCTGACCGTACCCCATCACTACCCGGTGGCTTACTACCAGGAGTTGACGAAACTAGGAGTGGCCCTGGAAATCGAGCACGATGATCTTTTCCCGGAACGATGGATCAAGTCAGCGGACGAGATCGAAGGATGCCGGGAGGGCGCCCGGATTTCAGAAGCCGGTTTTGCGCGAGTGCGGGAGATTTTATCTGCGAGCGAAATTGGAGCGGACGATACGCTTTCCTTCGAAGGAGAAGTGCTCACTTGCGAAACTCTCCGTCGGGAAATTCGCGTGGCCACATCGGCAGTCGGAGGTGGCGTCAACAGCCCTATCGCAGCCTCGGGC
>DLYX01000571.1 GCA_003447545.1 Deltaproteobacteria bacterium
TGCAGGGGGTTCTGGTCGAAGAAGATTTCGCTCCCTCGATCGCCGAAACTCGACGCCTTCTGGGCTGATTCGATCCGGGCTCGGTTGCGCCGCTTCTCCCTCTGAAAAAATGCTGGAAAAACCTGGCTTCCAGCTTTTCGGCCTTGCTTGAAGCCCACTCCACCCATATACTCCATCCGTAATCCCGGATGAAGCGATGAATGAGACCCCCGCACTGCTTGGCTGGATGAGCGCCCTGTCGGACGCCACCCGGGCCCGCACCTTGAGGCTTGTCGAGAGACACGAGCTGACCGTTGCGGATCTCTGCGCCGTTTTGCAGGCTCCTCAATCCACCGTGAGCCGCCATCTGAAAGTGCTCGCCGACGAAGGCTGGGTCGAGGCGCGTCCCGAAGGGACCAGCCGGCTCTACAGGATGCCGAAGGAAGACCTGGCCGGGCCCGCAAAGCGCCTATGGGCACTCGTCCGCGAGGAGACGGCGGCCCTGACATCGACCGCTCAGGATGACCAGCGGCTGGAAAGCGTGCTGGCCCAGCGTCGACGTCCGTCCGAGGAATTTTTCCGCTCTGCTGCGGGAGAATGGGATCGGATGCGCGACGAGATGTTCGGTCATCGTTTTGATTTGCAGGCGCTGGCCGCCCTTCTGGACCCCGATTGGACGGTTGCCGACCTCGGTTGTGGCACCGGAGAACTCGCGGCCAGCCTCGCCCCCTTCGTCTCGCGCGTCGTCGGGGTCGACAGCTCCAACGAAATGTTGCGCAGCGCACGTACGAGGCTCCAGCAGCTCAAGAATATCGAGCTTCGCTCGGGCCAACTCGAAGCACTCCCCATCGACGATCAAAGCGTCGATGCGGCCACCGCGTTTCTCGTCCTGCATCATTTGCCGGACCCCCTCGCGGTCCTCCGGGAAACCACCCGGATCCTGAAGCCAGGCGGGCGCCTTTTGCTTGTCGACATGCAGGAACACGATCGGAACGAATACCGCAGCCAGATGGGTCACGTCTGGCTCGGCTTCCCACCCGATCAACTTGCCAGCTGGTTCGAGGAAGCCGGCCTGGAAAATCTCCGAATCCATTCGATTCCCCCCGACCCGAAGGCCAAAGGGCCTTCGCTATTTGCCGCAGTAGGACAGCGGAGTCGCGGGACCGTTACTCTTCATTGAACCACGACCAAGGAAAGGAAATTTCGAGACATGAGCACCGCTGAAAAATTGGACACCCTGAATCGACCCGCCTACAAGGTAGCCGATCTGGGACTAGCCGAATTGGGCCGCAAAGAACTGCGCCTCGCCGAACAGGAAATGCCCGGATTGATGGCCCTGAGGGAAAAATACGGCAGCGAGAAACCGCTGTCGGGTTCCCAGATCATGGGCTCCCTTCATATGACCGTCCAAACCGCGGTTCTGATCGAAACTCTTGTCGACCTCGGGGCTGATGTCCGCTGGGTGTCCTGCAATATCTTTTCGACGCAGGACTCCGCCGCCGCAGCCGTCGTTGTCGGACGAGATGGAAGCGTCGACAACCCCACAGGCACCCCCGTATTTGCCTGGAAAGGCGAGACTCTCGAAGAATATTGGTGGTGCACCAACGAAGCTCTCGTATGGCCGGATGGCACTGGTCCCGATCTGATCGTGGACGATGGCGGCGACGCCACCCTGCTTTGCCACAAAGGTCTCGAGTTCGAAAAATCCGGCGTCATCCCGGAGTTCGATCCCGAAAACGACGCCGAGGAATACGGTGTCATTCTGGACCTGATCCGGAAGGTAGCCAAGGATGCCCCGGGACAGTGGGCGCGAGTCAATGAAAAGCTCCGCGGCGTTTCCGAAGAGACCACCACCGGTGTCGATCGTCTCTACCAGATGGCTCGCGACGGAGAACTCCTCTTCCCTGCGATCAACGTGAATGACTCGGTGACCAAATCGAAATTCGATAACGTCTATGGCTGCCGCCATTCATTGATCGACGGCCTGAACCGCGCCACTGACGTGATGCTCGGGGGCAAGATTGCCGTGGTCTGCGGCTTTGGTCAGGTTGGCAAAGGCTGCGCCGAGTCGCTTCGCGGTCAGGGCTGTCGAGTCATCGTGACGGAAATCGATCCCATTTGTGCGCTGCAAGCAGCCATGCAGGGATTCGAAGTCGCCACGATCGAGGACTTTATCGATCGAGCGGATCTCTTCATCACGACCACCGGCAACTTCAACATCATCACTGCCGAGCATATGTCCAAAATGAAAGACAAGGCGATCGTCGGAAACATCGGCCACTTCGATAACGAAATCGATATGGCAGGCGTGCAGAAGATCGCGGGAATCGAGAAGATCAACATCAAGCCCCAATACGACGAGTGGGTCTTCCCGGACGGACATTCCGTGCTGGTTCTGGCCGAAGGTCGTTTGCTCAATCTCGGTTGCGCCACAGGCCACCCGTCGTTTGTGATGAGTGCCTCGTTCACCAACCAGGTTCTGGCCCAATTGGAGCTCTGGCAGAATCCCGACAAATACGAGACGGCGGTCTATATGCTGCCGAAACATCTGGACGAAGAAGTCGCTCGTCTGCACCTCGGCAAGCTCGGCGTCAAGCTTACAACCCTGAGCGAGAA
The DNA here is from genome assembly GCA_003447545.1 of Deltaproteobacteria bacterium. GTDB lineage: Bacteria > Desulfobacterota > Binatia > UBA12015 > UBA12015 > UBA12015. The sequence goes on from DLYX01000571.1 coordinate 2,596, forward strand.
GCAGGCCGACTATCTCGGCGTGCCCGTCGAAGGCCCCTTCAAGCCGGATTACTACCGCTACTAGAAAGACGCCTGACACTAAAAAAGGGGGGTCGGACGATGCTGTCCGGCCCCCCTTTTCTTTGCCTGCTGTTGTTCAAAATCTAAGCGGGTGTTGCCAGCTTCTCGACCGCTGCCAGGATTCCTTCGGGGTCGAGACCCTGATGTTCCATCTGCTGCCACAAGCCGCCGCATCCATCGAGGTGGGTCCCGATATGAGCATATTTGGGCGTGAGCCCACGCGCCAATAGCCAGGATCCGAAATGAACCCCCAGCCCGTTCGTCTGGCTGAGTCCTTCAGCAACCAGAACAAAGGGCGATGATCCGACTTTACGCATCAGATCCTCGTCCACCACGTTGAGTGTGGATTTATTGATCAAGCCCACGTCCATACCCTTGGCTCTGAGCTGCTCCACAGCGTCCAACGCTCGATAAAGCGTTTCGCCGAAGCTGACCACCCAGCCCGCAGTGCCCTCACGAACGATCTCGTCACGCCCCGGCTCGAAGGTGTAATTCTCGCCATGGAGCAAATCACCATTGGCATCGAGCAGATCCGGCAAAGCCGATCGGTTCGAGAACACGAAACGCATGCCGGGATCATGGAAGACTCGCTCGAGCACCGCGCGCATCTGATGCTGGTCTCCGGGGAAGTATAAACGGGTCGTATCGTCCTCACTCGCCAGACCGTTTGCGGCGAACATATTATTGATTCCGAAATGGCATGTATTATCGGCCATATCGTCGACCCCTGCATGGGAGAAATGTGCAAGAACGTTGGCCCCGTTCAGGCGGGCCATGGTGATTTCCGAAAGGCACATCTCGAGGAAAGCCGAGAAGGTTCCGAAAACACCCTGACGGCCTTTCTCCATGCCGAATCCGGCCGCGGCGGAAAAATTTCCTCGTTCCATAATGCCGCTGCGCACGAAGACGTCAGGCACTCGCTTGTGGATATGGTGCAAACCGCAGGACCCTTCCAGATCACTATCGATGACCATAACCTGGCGCTGCCGCTCGGCCGGGTCCATCTTCTCGAGCATATCCGCAAGAACAATCCCGAAAACTTCGCGATTCTTCCCCATCGTGTCCGAGCTCCCGCGGTGGCCTGAGGGTGCTTTTTCCTTGGTGACCCCCGCCAGATATTCGAGAGCCGCGGTATGCCCTCTCGCCTCGAGGTAGGGCTCGGCGAGGCCGACCGAAATGACATCGTGCCCCTTCGGCAGACCTTCGAGTCCCTCGATCCCGATCGCCATCTTCCGACGATTGATCAGAGCGTGAGGGCCTTTTTTCGTTACGGCGGCACACA
>DLYX01000506.1 GCA_003447545.1 Deltaproteobacteria bacterium
GGTAATTCCCGCTGCAAGAGCCATACTTGCACCATGGCGCCTGCGAAGAGCAATTCCGGCAAGGATACCCGAGTCAAAATCCTGAATGCGGCCGAAGAGTTGATTCTCGAAGCCGGCTCGAGCGGTCTGGTCCTGGATGAAGTCGCGCGGCGCGCCGGTGTGAGCAAAGGCGGGCTTCTCTACCATTTCGGGAGCAAGGCGGAGCTTGTTTCAGGCCTGCTCGAGCGACGAATCGCCTACTACGACGAAATCACGGATCCACAGAAGACCTCCGGCGACGAGAGCCCCGGCAGTTCCACCCGCGCCTACCTCGACTCGGCCGTAAGCGACGACGGCCGACCCGCCGACAAGTCGGCTCAACTCCTTGCGACATTGCTCGCCACCTTTGGCAGCGAACCGCAGGTTCTCGACCCTCTACGCGAAGCTTTCGCCCGATGGCAGCAAGAGATTGAAACTGACGCGATCGATCCAGTCGAGGCAACCATTGTTCGACTCGCAGCGGATGGCCTCTGGCTAACCCAACTTTTGGGGCTCACACCTCTCTCTCAAGAACTCGCGGTGGAGGTCGTTCGCAAATTGAAGGAACGCACCCGTTGATACTGCGCAAGCGCCCCGCCCCAATCGTCAGCGAATGGTTCGCGAGACAAATTTCGGCGTTTCTATTCCTTCTCCCGTTGGCGCTCCTTGGATGTGCCGAAAGCGCCACCGAACGCCCGATCCTCCCGGAACAACCCAAAATCGACGACTCGAGCAAGACAGCTACCGAGGCCCCGACCGCGGAAGCGATTATGGCCCGTGTGGAAAATCCCGAAATCTTGACGCGGGAATTCGAGAGTCTCTGGAAACCCTGGACCGGTGATTTGCCCGGCATGTTGAATCGGCGGCACCTCCGAGCCCTCGTCACCTCCGGCACCTATCTTTTCTATCACGAGAACGGCCATCCCAAGGGTTTGGTTTGGGAGCAACTGCAAGACCTGCAGAAGAATCTCAACCATGGTCGCAAAACGTCGGAGTTTGTCACGGTCGTCCCCATTCCTGTTCCGCGAGACCGGCTGATTCCTGATTTACTGGCAGGTCACGGCGACTTCATCGCCACCGACCTGTCGGTGACACCGATGCGGGCCACGCAGGTGGCGTTCACGATCCCATGGCGCAGTGATGTGAGCGAGATTGTCGTCACCGGACCGGGAGCCCCCAAACTGGAATCCCTGAACTCCTTGTCCGGCGAGGACATCGCCGTCCGGCTATCGAGCAGCTACGACGAGCACCTCGAAGCGCTGAACAAGAAGTTCCGCGAACAAGGCTTGGTCCCGGCTCGGATCCGTCCTCTCTCCGAGATCCTCGAAGCAGACGACATCCTCGACATGCTGACTGCGGGGCTGTTTTCCATCACTATCATGGACGACTACAAGGCCCGGTTTTGGGCCGAGGCCTTCCCTGACGCCACTCTCCACGAGGATCTCGCTCTCGAAAAGAACAACCAGCTTGCCTGGGCCACCCGGCCCCAAAATCCGAAATTGACCGCCAGACTCAATCGCTTCCTCAAAAAGCACCGCAAGGGGAGTCTGCTGGGCAATATCCTGATCCGACGCTACCTCAGAGATTCGCCACAATTGGCCCGGGCGATCTCTCGGGAAGGCATGCAGAACGTTCAGCAGTTTCAGGATATTTTCGAGCAGTACGGCAAGCAATACGGCTACGACTGGCTGCAGGTCGCCGCTCAGGCGTATCAGGAATCCGAACTGAACCCGAAGGCTGAAAATCGCTCGGGTGCCACCGGGCTGATGCAGATCCGCCCCGCGACCGCCCGTGACAAGAACGTCGGAATCCATGATATTTCCGCACCGCAATCCAACGTTCACGCGGGCGTGAAATATATGCGGTTTCTCGCTGATCGCTATTTCAGCGACGAAGAGATGCACCCGATGGACCAATGGATGTTCACTTTGGCCGCCTATAATGCGGGGCCGGCTCGGATCCAGAAGCTGCGCTCAGAGGCACAGAAACGGGGCCTCGATCAAAATCGATGGGTCGACAACGTGGAAACGGTCACTGCACACCGCGTCGGCAGCGAGACGGTCCGCTATGTGACGGACATCACCAAATATTTTCTCGGCTACAAACTCGCCTTCGAGCGCCACCTTGCCTTGCAGGAACTACGCGCTCGCTTGAACCCCGACCGGGCGCAGAGTGAACCCTGACACCCGGTCGAAGTCCTGACGAGGACGAATACAGACTCATGCCGCCTCGGCGAGAGGACGCAAGACCCCGTTGCCTGCGGGCTCTGGCGCCGAAATCGAACCCACCTGGCGCATCACCTTTCGCTCGTCGATCGCCTCGGCCACCAATCCCATAGCGACAATCGCCAGAATTACTCCCGGAACCAACCCCAAAAACTCTCCGCTCAAGAATTCCACTCTTCTCTCTCCCTTCCGGTGTTCCCACCTGATTACCCGACGCATCCGAGCGTCGGACCAAAAAAAAGCCACCCGGCTTGGCTCCGGGTGGCTTCTTGCTGTCCGGATTCCCGGACAACTCCTGTTTTCACACACCGCTACCCAACCCACGCTCCCGAGTTTGCCCTCTGCGCAATCGAACAGTTCCCCCGAGCTGAAAACGCCCGAAACCACGATTGCCCGGCAATCGCCCAGAAATCTGCCCTGCTGTGGTCCTTAATTTTGAAGTTATTGCGCATTCGATTCGGGCCCCTTGCCCCATCAAGAAGATTCCATAAGAGATAGCTAGAGGAAATAGGCGACGTCTCCACAACCGTGGAGCGGCGGACGCGGGCAGAACGGAATATCAGTCTTTTGCACGCCTGCCCGATTCATGAACAACTAACCGGAAACTCGACGCTCAGGAGAATATTCGATGGATCTGATGAAGTACGCGCCCGTGGGCGACAAGAAAAATTCGGACTTTTTCAACGAGTACCGATTGAAGATCTACGATCGGCGCCGTCAGTCGGGAGTCGATGATCTCCTCGGCCGGATGCGCGGGATTGTCTTGCAAGTCGAGACCGGCGACGCGATGGACTACCTCGAAGAGTTGTATCATATGACCCGATATCGCCTGGCCTCGACCAGACTGAGCGATACCCATCGTATTTTCATTCTCCGCGGCGGACCGGAGATGCCTCTGATGTTTGTCCTCGAACCCCTCTCGAAGGAATTCGTCGACTTCATCACCCGCCTGAACAAACTCTACCCTTTGGCGCGCAAGAAAAAGAACGCACGATATATTGGCGAAATTTTTCATACAAAGGATCTGGCGACGACTCGCCAAACCCTTGAAGATCAGGATGTGCGCTTCGTCTACCCGGGCGAAAGCGAAAACTCCTTTTATACGACCAACCGGATTAACTGGACCGTCCCTTCCGACCAGACCACCAACAGTGTGGGCTATACGGACTCGGACTTCGAGGACCTCTCGGAGTTGCCGCTGGGCGAAACCTTCGAACTCACCGGCGCCGAGCAAGGTCGTCTCGATGCCGCGGACGCGTTTGCCACCGAACATGGTTTGGGTGACCTCATCCTCGGCATCGATCATATGGCCACGCGAATCCTCGCAGGGGAGCGAGAAGACGCGATTCTGGAGTTCCTGACGATGTCGCCCTACTACTTTTGGGGAGCTTATAATATCGCTGACCAGAACTCGTCGACCAACGTGAACCGAAACCCGAACGTGACCGACGACAAGATGTCGCCTGCCAAAGTCTTCACGGCCAATAATACACCATCTTTCGTCAACTCCTTCGAGAAGTTGCCGATGCCGACCGAAGACTTCGTCCGAAATTTCGGTCGCCGCATGCACCATATCGCGCAGGAAGTTCGCGACGGTGACCATCCAAGCGGGGTCAAGAATATCGACTTCGTGGTGGAAACGCTGCGCAAGTCGGGAACGCCGTTCCTCGCCAATGTGGTGGGCGAATGCACCGACAAGCCCAACCTCAAGCAGATATTTTCCAAGCACTCCCCGGCAAGCATCCTGATCACCGAATATGTCGAGCGCTGCCTCGGCTATGATGGTTTCTTCACCAAGGACAACGTCGCTGCACTCACGCAGGCGGCAGGTCAGGATGAGCATTACCAGCACGGCAACGTGTTTGACTGAGTCAGGAAACGAATATGAAAAATCAAGTGAATACACTCCGCGGCCGTGAACTGATCGACGAACCCCTTGGCAACAAGGGGACCGCATTTTCCGAAGATGAGCGCGCAGCGCTGGGCCTCTACGGTCTTTTACCGCCGCATGTGGACACGCTCGAAGACCAGGTGCGCCGC
>DLYX01000310.1 GCA_003447545.1 Deltaproteobacteria bacterium
CCTGCTCGCACCCGCTCTCTGGGTGGGAACCGAGTACCTTTTTCCCAATCTCTTTCCATGGAGGATGGCCTATACGCAGCGGGAGTTTCCCCTCCTCATTCAGTCTGCAGACGTGGCCGGACCCTATCTTCTCTCGTTTGCCATCTTGTGGTTTGCCGCCGGACTCGTGCGTCCGCGTATCACTCGCATCGTCCCTCCGTTAATCCTCGTGGCCCTGCTCCTCGCCTATGCCCAGTGGCAAATGCCTCGGGTGCAGACGGCGATAGAGACCGCGCCCTCGTTGCGTGTCGGTGTCGTGCAAGGAAATCTCTCTCTTTTTGCAAAACGTGACCCCAACGATCTCGACAGGAACCTGAAGACATACCGGAGGCTCTCCGAGAGCCTCCAGCCCCCGCCGGACTTGCTGATCTGGCCGGAAACGGTTGTGACCTGGGGCCTGCCACAAGACCGCCCCCTCGAGGCCGCGCGGGACCCTTACCCCGAGGCGCCCACCGCGATGCTTTTCGGCGCGCTTTCCTATCGCCAAACTCCGCAAGGGCTGGATTTTTACAACAGCCTTTTCCTGCGCACCGCCGAAGGCCGGCTGAAGGGTCGCTATGACAAAATGGTCCTGATGCCCTTTGGCGAATTTCTGCCCTTCAGTGAACAATTTCCCATCATCCGATCGTGGAGTCCAAACTCCGGAGATTTCCACGCCGGCCGGGAGGCTACGGTCCTCTCGCTGAATCAGGATATCCGCATAGGGCCCGCTATTTGTTACGAAGACATGATGGCCTCGCCACTCGGCACATCGGCCGCCAAGGGAGCCAACCTCCTGGTCAGCGTCGCCAACGACGCCTGGTACGGCGACAGCGCAGCCCTGCTCCTGCATGAGACTCTGGGACAATGGCGTGCCTTGGAAAACCGCCGATATTTCGTTCGCGCGACCAATTCCGGACTCACCTCCGCTATCGACCCGATGGGCAAGCGGTTTTTCCAGCTTCCCCGAGGGAAGAGCGTTGCGGGCACCCTCGAGGCCCGATTGCTCGACCAGAGCACGGTCTACCAGAGACATCCGCACAGTTTCCCGCGATTCGTGCTAGGTCTCAGCCTTGTCGTTCTCGGATGGGCCCGCGCGAGAAGGTTCCGAGGCAACGAAAACCTGCCCAATTAAAGGAACCCACGTCGCGGGACGTTGAGCAAAGGAGATCCTCGCGCGCCATTATGGCACGTCGGGGGAATCGACGGCGATATTCGGAGAGAAGCGATGTACCTGGAGTTCTACGGACTCAGCGAAAAACCCTTCACGCAGACACCCGACCCTCGGGATCTGTATTGGAACGATGGCTACCGGGAGACTTTGGCCAGCCTGCGCTACGGGATCCTGGAGCGAAAAGGCTTTATCGCGATGGTCGGAGAGGCTGGCACCGGCAAGACCACACTCCTCCGAAAACTGCTTGACGATCTCGGAGATGAGGTTGTTTCGGTTTTCCTCTTCAACCCGAACGCCACGTTCGAGGAGATCCTCGAATATACCCTGAGCGAATTGGGCATCAGCTCACCGGCCGGAAAAAAGCTGGCGATGCTCCAGCAATTGAATGAATTTCTGCTCGCGGCCTTCTCCGAAGGACGCAACACGATTCTGCTCATCGATGAAGCCCAGGACCTCGACATCGACGTTCTGGAATCCTTGCGCCTGCTCTCCAACCTCGAGACAGCGCAGGACAAGATCCTGCAGATCGTACTTTCCGGCCAACCGGAATTGGCCGACCGACTGGCCGATCCCAGCATTCGGCAGCTGAAACAGAGGATAGCCGTGCGTTGTCGGCTGGACCCTCTGACGCGGGAAGAGTTGCCCGAATTTATCGAGGCGCGCCTCGCCGTTGCCGGCGGCTCACCCTCTCTTTTTCTCCCCGAGAGCCTCGACGCAATCTGGCAATATTCCAGCGGAATCCCGCGCCTGATCAACACAGTCTGCGACAATGCCCTGCTCGTGGGCTACGCGCTGGGCCGCAAGACGATCGACAGCGAAGTTCTCCGGGAAGTCATTGCTGACCTCGAGAAAATCGACCCGCGTCACACCGCACCCATCCTCGAGCCGACCCGGCAAGATACTGAAAACAATAGGATAATTGCGGATTCCGCGACGACCAAGCCTGTCCCGACGACCGCCGATATCAGCCCGGAAAGCCGTCCCGCAGACCCCGCGCCCGAGGCGCCGAAAACGAATTCCGACAAGCCTGTCGAACCACCGCAGCGACCCGTGAACAATTCCCTTTTGGCTGGACTGCTGGCTGTCGGCCTTCTGCTCTTTGCCGCGGTCGCCTGGTTTGGCGAGGCACCTCCTGCACCCTCCGTGATGCCATCGGGCAGCCCCGGCGACGTGAGCACAACGAACCCGCCGATTCCCGCAAGGCCCTCCGCGCCGGTACTCGCGGACGCGCCTCGAGATGCGGAGAACGCCGCCCCCGAAAAATTACCGATCGCACTGCCGCTTCCGAGTCCGACTTCGGATCCGGTCCCCACAGCGACCCCGCAGCCGACGCCGGTGCCGAGCGCCAGCCCGTCACCGACGGTTAGTCCGACACCGACCGCAAGTCCGGCACCGAGCGCGAGTCCGGTACCCACCGCGAGCGCCCTGTCCACAGCAGCGCCGGTAGTGGTCGCGGCAATGCCACGAGAAACCGCGTCCGCAGCGATGCAAAGCGGCGCCCAAATGCTCCAGCCAAAGCCAGTACCGGATGCTGTTCGGTTGGCTGCGGTCCTGCCGCCGTCAGTCGGGTCGTCCCCGACAAGCCCGCGCCCCGCGGCGACCCCGGTCATTGCGCCCTCCCAACCTGACGCATTGCCCGAGCCAGCCGAGGCCCGGCCGGAGACGTCAACCGAACGCCCCATAACCGTGCCTGCGCTCCTCGAAATCCAACTCGGAGACACCCTCGCCGCGATGGCCAACCGGGTCTACGGAACGCAGAGCTATACACTTCTGGATCTGATTCAGGCAGCGAATCCCGGCCTCGATGACCCCAGCCGGATCATCGCCGGCGGAGTTGTTCTTTTCCCGAGCCTCGACGCAGCCACGCGCATCGTCTCCGGACCGGATGGGCAACTCCAGGTCATTGCCCTGACCACGCCAAGCCTCCGGCAGGCACTCGCCCGCCAGAGCCTGCTGCAGAAGCAGTTGGCCCAGCCCGTCGAGATCGAAACGGTCAGCTTGTACGATGGCCCGGACCTTTATCGGGTGTTCCTGCCGGCCTTCACCGACCCCGATGACGCACTGCGCACCGCGCAAACCCTCGGTCCAGTTCTGCAAAAATAAACACTATTTTGGGCCGAACCCTCGTGGTTTTGCACGATTCTGCCGATGATTGGCATGGATGCACCAAAAACGTATCCATGGGAGGGGTGGCAGAACCTTGAAAAAGCTAGCATTTACATTGTTTTCTGAGAAATTGGCGGAGACCGCCTTGGCTTCAGATTTGCTTTTCTCTCTTTTGCGCCAATCTATTCCCGGGCAAGATGGCGACAGGCCGAAAGCGTTAAACTTTCACAAGCCTTTTCAGCCCGAAACCGCTATAAAAACTGTTCCACGGAGACACTCCAAATTGAAATTCACGCAAGCAAATGACTCGGGATCGCCGCAGTCCGGCTTTTCTCTCACCTTGATTCTGGTGATGACCGGACTGCTGGCTTCCGCTTGCGGCCCCAGCATCAGCCAGCAACGAGCGCTGATGATGATGGCGCAGGTTCCGGCCGAGCAGACCAGCCCGGCGAAACTTCTCCCCGAGCAGGTCGACCCTCTCAGCTATCGTTTGGCACCAGGCGACCTGATTGACGTGAAGTTCACCCATCATCCCGAGGAGAACGAACGCGTCCCCCTCCGGCCGGACGGGTTGATCAGTTTGCAGATCGCCGGCGACATCAACGCTGCCGGCCTCACGGTCGCTGAGCTGCAGCGTCTCATCGTCGAGAAATCGTCGGCAACACTCCGCGACCCCGTGGTCAGCGTGATCATCGCCCAACTGGCCGAGCATAAAGTCTACGTCGGCGGCGATGTGGCGAAGCCTGGATTCGTGAACTTCCGAGATGGCCTCACCCCACTCCAGGCCGTGATCGAACGAGGCGGCTTTACCGACACTGCTCGGATGGACGAGGTTCTCTACGTCACCCGCATGGGCGGTGAGATCCAGACACAGCGTCTGGATCTGGAAGCCGTCGTTCAGGGAGATTCGCCGGAAGAAATTTACATGGCGCCCGACGATATCGTCTTCGTCCCCAAAACCTTCATCGGACAAGCCAACATCTGGGTGGATCAATGGATCCGCGGCTTGCTCCCAACCGTACCGCGGCCAGGCTTCGACCTGAACGCAATGGCATTCTGACCAGAGATTCCCGGGAGATTCACGTGGGTAAGACATACGAAGCATTGAAGCGGGCCGAAGCAGAGCGAAAAGCCCGCCTCGCAAAGGAGGGCCGGCGCGACGAGATCGACGTCGAGACCACCGCCGCGAGCGCCACATCCAGCGGATCCGCCGAGAGTTCCGACTTGAACGCGGGGTCGGAAACCCGGGAAGCGAGCGCCAAACCGTCGGTCGAGCCTGCGCTCGAACCAGAGGCGCCCCACCAGAACCTCCCTGCCATGAACGAGGGCCGCTGGGCCCGCATCGGCGAACACCTCAAGAGGATGGCCGGCGGACAGGCGAACGGCAATGGACACGCCAACGGTAACGGACACGCCAACGGAAATGGCAACGGACACGCCAACGGGAACGGCAACGGCAACGGTAACGGTAACGGTAACGGAGCCTATTACGGCGCCGGAAACGATTTCCACGGCCGCAAGCATTTCAGCTTCGACGTGCCTCCCACGACGGTCGAGGAGTTCCAGCAACTCCGCAAGAATATTCTGGCGGCCAAAGGCCCGCGGGCGCTGCAACTGATGCTGCTGGTCAGCTCCCGCCACGGCGAGGGCGTCACGACCACAACCGCCCTCCTCGGATCCACCATGGCCCAAGGGGGCCGCTGTCTGGTGATCGATGCGAACTTCCGCACCCCGGGACTGACCAATGTCTTCGGGGGCGAAACTCGCACCGGACTCTGCGAAGCGCTGGCCGACGGTGGCGATGGATCGGAACATATCCACCCTACCGATCTACCGAACCTCTACTTCATGCCCACCGGAATTGGCCCCATGCGGGTCCCCTATATGTTCGAAGGGCGCTCCTTTGACGATCTACTCAGCGCACTCCGCAAGGACTTCGACACCATCCTGATCGATGGGGCTCCGATGGAGATGTATGCAGACAGCGCCTACCTCGCGCCGCGCACCGACGGAGTCGTCGTCGTCATTCAGGCTGAAGCCACGCCAGTGAGCGCACCCGCGATCTCGCTGCGCGAACTCGAGAGGGTGAGCGCGCCAGTCATCGGCGCCATCCTGAACCGGACCCAGAACTACATCCCCGAAACGCTGACCCGACTGGCGAACCCTCAGGACGTGATCGAGGTTGCCGTGATTCCCGACCAGGGGGCGCGATCGTGAATGATGCCGTAAGAGAATTCCTCCACATTCTGTTCAAGAGGAAACGCTTTGTCCTGATCACTTTCCTCGTGGTTGCCGTACCCATCATTCTGTTCACCCTCTTGCGGCCGCCAACCTATATGGCGCGTGCGAAACTGCTGGTGGTCGGAAGCCGCTCCTATTTGCACCTCTCGCCGCAGGAGACGCGGAAGACGACACAGATCCCGGAAGCTCAGGTGCTCTTTGCCGAGATCGAGAACCTGCAGAACCGAACCTTCTTGCTGAAAGCCGCCAGCCGGCTCCAGCTGGAATTGGTGGACCCGGTCCCCGCAGACCCGAAGGTCCGCGCGCGCCGGACCGCCGCGGCGATGCGGCGGAACTTGCAAGTGACTCCATTTCCCAAAACGCCCATGATCGAAATCGCGTTCGAGCATCCCGACAAAAATGTCGCAGCCTCGGTCGTGAACACGATCGCCGACACCTACATCGAGTATCACCCCAGCCTATATGAGTCCCCCGAAGTCGCGGCATTCTACGACAAGCGTCAGACCCTCCTGCAAGGAGATCTTCGAGTCGCAGAATCCAATCTCGACAACTACCAGCGCGAGACCGGAATCGTGGACCTGGAACAACAACTCGACGAGTCCGTGCGCCAGATGATGGCCGCCGAACTGGACTTGCGCGAAACCGAGGGACTGATCCGACAGACCGGCCAGAATATCGCCCGCCTGAACCAATCCCTTGAGGCCGAACCCGAACGCGTGGCCAGCGATGTGAATATGGTCAACAACCCCGTAGCGCGAGCCCTCGAGGAACGAATCGGAATGCTCACGGTTGAGCTCTCGGAGTTGCGACAAAAATACACCGACAGCGATCGTCGCGTTCAGGACAAGATGCGCCAGATCGAAGAACTTCGCGGCCGCGTCGGGGAACAACCCCCCAGGATCGTCGGGACCGAGAGGTTCGAGAGAAACCCGATCCGTCAGAATTTGATGGAAGAGTTGCACCGCGCGAATGCAAACCGGGAAGGCCTGCTCGCCAAGAAGTCGACACTCGAGGAGTCCGTCGATGTCTATCAGGACCGGATTCATGCAATGGACGGTTCTGCTGGTCGACTCCGCGAATTGGAATCCAGCGTCCGACAAACACGGGAGGCATTGGACCTTGCGGTAAGGCGCAGTCAGGAAGCCGACCTTTCCCTCCAGATGAGTGCGGATAAACTCGACTCCATCCGCATCGTCGATCGAGCCCAACCACCGGTCAAGCCCTACGGCCAGAATCGAGGCCTGACGTTCATTGTCGCCCTGATCGCGGGTGCCGGGCTGGGCATCGCCGGGGCCTTTGGCCTCGAATTCCTCTACCAAACCTATCATTTTGCCTCAGACGTGGAGCGCGAGCTTGAGCTCCCCGTCCTGGGTCTGATTTCCGATATTCGCGCCCACTAATACTCGTTCCCCCTCCCCTTTCCGGGTGCGCACCAACGGGAGGTGTTCCCATTCGAAATACAATTACCAGCATGGCGAAGATTGCGATCCACTACGGTGGCATCGCCAGACTCGCCCGGACCTGCCTCAGCGGCAAAGCGGTTATCCTGCGCTATCACTCGGTAAGCACCGAGGCCGATGGGACCCATTTATGTCTCGACCCGGGACTCGCCGTCACACCCGCTGACTTCGATGATCAATGCACCTACTTGCGCAAGCACTATAATGTGATTTCGCTCGACGAGATGGTGGATCGTGTCAAGCAAGGCGAGCCGCAACCGCCCAAAGCAGTCGCCCTGACTTTCGACGACGGCTACCTGGACAACTACACGCAAGCATTCCCGATCCTGCGGAAGCATGATTTGAACGCGACGTTTTACGTCACGACCAACTGCATCGACAACGAAGAGATCTTCTGGGTCGGGCTCCTGCGCTTCGTGGTCTTCACCTCGCAGGTCGCTGTTCTGGAGACGAAGGATCCCATCGCCTTCCGGCTACCGCTGGGAGATGCCGTACAGCGTAAGGAAGCGTTCACCCAGCTGGTCATTCGCATGAAGAATATTCCCACGCCACAGCGACTGGCCCTTCTCGAAGCTGTACGCGTCGCTGGAGAGATCGACGACCTATCACCTCTCAGCGAGATCATGATGACATGGGACCAGGTCCGCGAAATGCACCAGGCGGGCATGATTTTCGGGGCTCAT
>DLYX01000353.1 GCA_003447545.1 Deltaproteobacteria bacterium
AGGCATCAGGCATCAGGCATCGGGCATCAGGCATCAATCCATATTCTTTCTGCCGCCATCCTTCCTTACTGGTGTTTCTGGCGGTAGGTGGATGGTCGGGTGCCGGTGTGGGCGAGAAAGGCTTTGGAGAAGCTGAACGCGGTGGAGTAACCCACGGCCTCGGCCACCTCGTCGAGTGTTAAGTCCTGGTCGAGCAGGAGGTGGCGGGCGTGTTGCATGCGCAGGTGGTTGAGGTGTTTCATCGGGCTGCGACCGGTGGCCGCCACACATTTCATCCGTAGCGCCTCCCTGCCCATGCCGCTGCGTTCCGCCAGCGTGTCAACCGTCCACCGGTAGGACAGATCGGCGAGCACCTCGGACCAGAGGTCTTGCAGGTTTGCCGTTGCATTTTCTCCAGAGACGATCTCCCGACAGTGAAAATGACACAGCGCCCCGAGATGGTGCATCACGGTCGGCCGCGCCTCGGAGGACGACTCCATACACAATCGCCGATACACCCAGGCCAGGTCGTCCTTCCGGCATTGGTCGATCACATAAGGGTCATTTCCAGCGTAGTGCAGTGGCAGATCCGGTTTTGCCAACAAGCGGACAAACATCGACTTCCAAGGTGTCTTTCCTGCCGTAAAGCGCCACCGCCAGCTCTCGCCTGGCGGGCAGACATAGGCCTGCCCCTCGCGCAGGTCGTGCCACCCATTCCCGGTCAGCACCTGCGCCGATCCTGCGAGGGTGACGTGCACGTGGCCGAACCTCTCGTCGCGCGCGGTGGACGGTCGGTCGTGGCTTTTACTCACCGTCGTATACCCGATCCGCCAAACCCCCTGAGCCGCCAGCTCCGGATGCTCGGTGGAAAAGACACAGGTCTCGATGAGGTTGGCTTCCGTGAGTTTTTTCATGGGGGTGGGATTGGGTTAGGGCAACTAGCCACCGATGTAGGACATCTCAGGTTTATCTTGAGCCCCGTCGATCTCGCTACGGAGTTCGGAATAGCGGTCATCGCGGGCGGACCAAACTGAGCTGATCAGATCGGTGAGCTGCTGCTCACTGGCACCACTGCGTAGGGCAGTTTTGAGATCGTGACCTTGGGCTGCAAACAGGCAGGTGAATAACTGGCCGTCGGCAGAGAGTCGGGCACGATTGCAGTCGCGGCAAAACGGCTGACTGACGGAAGAAATGAAACCTATCTCCACTTCGGGCGCGTCAACATGGTGGTAACGGGTAGCCGTTTCACCCACCTTTGGCTCGCTCACGGCGAGGTCGTATTCGGTCTTTAGCTTTTCTAACAAAACATCCGAGGAAACCACCTGATCGAGCTTCCAACGGTTGGTGTTTCCCGTGTCCATGAACTCGATGTAGCGCAGCGTCACACCACGATCACGAGCGAACTGGGCAAGCGGCAGAATCTCCGATTCGTTCACGCCTTTTTGCACGACGGTATTGATTTTTACTCCCAGGCCATGATCGAGTGCCGAATCGATGCCATCAATCACGCGGTCGGGTGTGGCACCCACACCATTCATGCGGGAGAAAATCTCGGGGTTAAGAGCATCGAGCGAGATGGTCACCCGGTGCAGACCGGCTTTTTTCAGGTTGTTTGCATTGCGTGCCAGTATCGTGCCGTTGGTGGTCATCGCAATGTCACGCTCACCGGGGATTTCCTTGAGCATGCTTATGAGGTCAGGCAGCCCTCGCCTCAGCAAAGGCTCACCACCTGTTAACCGGATTTTTTCAACCCCCAGACTACAGATGGGACGGGCGAGCGCGGCAATCTCCTCATGAGTGAGCATCTCCGGCTTGGGCAGATAATCATAATCATCACCAAACACCTCCGCCGGCATGCAGTAGCGGCAGCGGAAGTTACACCGGTCCGTCACCGAGATCCGGAGATCCCGAAGCGGGCGATTCAGTTGATCCAGAGGCGTTGACACAGGCGGATAATTGCATGGATGGACAAACACCGCCAAGCGTGATTTTATCCAAGTGTGCAAAAACTGATATCACCCAAGGAAGCAGAGAAGCTGATTAACGCCAGCCTGCCACCTCTTGGAGATGAACAAGTGGCGCTAGCAGATGCCCGCAACCGAATACTACGCGAGCCCGTTCTAGCCGACCGACCACTGCCACCATTCGATCGAGTAATGATGGACGGAATAGGCATTGCATTTTCCGATATCGAATGCGGTGTACGCGATTTCATCGTGGTGGCTACACAAGCAGCGGGACAGCCTGCTGTCAGACTAGACCAATCAAAAGCCTGCATCGAGGTCATGACTGGCTGCGCAGTACCAGATGGCTGTGATTGTGTCATTCCAGTGGAAAAAATCATTATCAAAGATGGCATAGCTTCTTTAACCACAGATTACCTACCACGATGCAATCAACACATTCATCCACTGGGGAAAGATTGTAGCAAAGGTGAAGTATTGCTGGATATTGGAATGCAACTTAACGCGCCAGAGTTAACGATCGCCGCATCATGTGGCTACCCCTACCTTCAAGTTGCAGCACTGCCAAAGATTCATATCATCAGCACAGGAGACGAACTAGTTTCTCCAGATATCACCCCCCCACCCCATCAAATTCGTCGCAGCCATGCGACTGCTCTGCGTGCGCTCATCGAGGGTAAAAATCTCGGCATTGTCAGTGATGAACATCTGCCCGACGATCCCGAACGTATCCACATCGGCATTGCCACAGCATTGGTAAATTATGATATCTTAATACTCACCGGCGGGGTTTCTATGGGGAAATTCGACCACGTCGCACCCGTGCTAGAGAAGCTGCTCGGATCACCAAAATTCCATGGTATTTCCCAACGACCAGGGAAGCCAATGGCATTTTGGGCTGAAAGGGCGGACGACGGCGATGCCATTAGTAGAAAGGATTGTAAGCGGGCCATATTCGCCCTGCCCGGTAATCCCGTATCGGTGATGGCATGTGCTGCACGATACCTAGTCCCTGCGCTTACTCAAATACAGAGTGGTAGCTGCCCTAATCCTGAACAACTACCTACGAATGGCAATTTCCGCTGCCCAAGCCACTTCACCGGCTTAGTGCCATGCGTAATAAACAATGGTAAGCTACACCTGCACTCACCCAGCAATTCAGGTAACTTTATTGATCTCGCCGGCACCCACGGCATTGCTGAACTGCCCGGCAAATTGGCAGGAAAAGAGCTTCTCAACGAACCCACCCACTTCTACCCTTGGATTTAGAAAACATGAGCGAACTTACCCACATCGATTCCAACAACCAGCCGGGCATGGTCGACGTCTCCCCGAAGGATATCACCCGCCGCACTGCCACTGCACAGAGCGTCATTGACGTTGGCTCGGAGGTCATGGCCCTACTAACAGACGGCGAGATCCAAAGTAAAAAAGGTCCCGTGTTTCACACCGCGATCATCGCCGGAACCATGGCGGCAAAAAAAACATCCGACCTAATTCCCTTCTGCCACCCACTGCCGCTGCACAGTTGTAAATTCAATATCGAACCCAGCTCAGATACTGAAATCACCATCACCTGCACCTGTGTCACTACCGGAAAAACCGGCATCGAAATGGAAGCACTCGCAGGTGCCAGCGGTGCCGCGCTCACCATCTACGATATGTGCAAAGCAGTGAACAAAGCCATGGTCATCCGCGAAACCAAGCTACTGGAAAAAACAGGCGGAAAATCAGACTACCAAGCATGAAAGGTTTATTGTTAGTCGGTGGAAAATCATCACGCATGGGAGCGGACAAGTCCGAGCTTGTTCTACGCGACGGACTCAGCCAGCGTGAACGCGGGATACAATTGTTAGAATCCGTCTGTGACGATGTTTTCGTCTCCACCTGCGAAGCCACTGAAGAACCAAATACCATTGCAGACGCTTTCGGCAGCATCGGCCCGCTTGGCGCTATTGCCTCAGCACAACGGAATGACCCCGACTCTGCATGGCTCGTGCCCGCATGCGGTCTTC
>DLYX01000441.1 GCA_003447545.1 Deltaproteobacteria bacterium
GGTGCCGATCTGGCGATGAAATGCGCGACCGACGCCGTTCAGGTTTTTGGCGGGTATGGCTATACGAAGGAATACCCGGTCGAAAAATTGATGCGGGATGCCAAGCTCCTGCAGATCTACGAGGGCACATCGCAGATCCAGCGCGTCGTGATCGCGCGTAACTATCTGATGCGCAGCTGACCGACCGGCGGGTGTGGTCACCCGTTGGAGGTCCGTGGCCTGAATTGATGAAGACGCTTCTCCTCGACATAGGAAATGTTCTGGTGGGTTTCGACTTCGGCCGGGCTCGGCCGAAATTCCAGGCGGCGAGCACGGCGACAGGCGATCCCCTCGAGCGGTTGGCCGAGCTCAAATACGATCTGGAGATCGGAGCGATTGACGGAGATGCGTTTGTGTCGGCAGGCATGAAGACTCTCGGATTCCAGAAAAGCGCCGCGGATTTTCGTCGTATCTGGGAGGAGATCTTCACCCCGATCGATGCAATGTGGGAAGTGGTGCTGAAGGCGCGTGCGACCCATCGCCTGCTCTTGCTGTCCAATACAAGCGATATCCACAAGGATCATCTTTTCCGCGATTATTCGATTTTCCGGCACTTCAGTGGCGGGATCTATTCCTACAGCAGTCATTGCCTGAAACCCGATCCGCTCATTTTTCGCAAAGCGATCGAGGAGTACTCTCTCGTGCCGGAGGAGACGCTCTACGTGGACGATCTCGAGGATAATGTGCACGTCGCTGCCGGAGCGGGGTTTGCCGCTGTGCGCTATGATCCGGCTGCGCATGATGCCTTCCTGACCGAGGCACGTGCATTGGGGCTGAGGCTTCCCGAGGACTAGGCTCGGCCTGCGGGGACCGTAATCTTGTACCAGCGTTGATGGCTCCGGCTTGCCTCGCACCAACCTTCTCGGACGAGAAGGCCGCCGCCGGCTTCGATGGTTCGAGCCGAGGCCTGATTGGCGCCGTCGCAAGTCAGAGCGACTTGCTCCAGTCCGATCAGGCGTGCCTCGTCGAGCGTTCTTGCCAGCAGCGCCCCGGCGACTCCCTGACGGCGAGCAGATGGCGCAACGGCAAAGCCGATATGACCGCCAATCTCTTCCAGTGCGGGCGTCATGCGGTGGCGCAGGTTCACGACGCCCAGCAACCTGCCGCGGGCCTCCCAGAACCAGGTCGAGGCCGGTACGCGTCCGGGAAGCAGTTTGTCCTCGTCTCGCGCGGCGGACAGAAAGGCGATCGCCTCGTCGATCGATGCGGTGCGTGGGGTGAAGTAGGCGTGGAGCTGATCGGGGTGGGCGTCGAATTCGCCAAGGAAATCCTCCAGAGCCTGCCGATGCCTTTGCTGCAGAACTACCAGCTTTCCGGCCGCCGCCATCAAACCGGGATATCCGGCAGTTTGGCCGGGTGCAATGCCACTGGATCTTGTGGCGCGAGATGCCGCTTGCGAGCCGTATCGCTTCTGAGGGGCTCGTCGCGCTTGCCGACGCGGGTCGGATAGAGTTTCCTCATGGCGTGGGTTGGCCGTCATTGCGTGAATCGGAGGTTGGGATGCGAAATAAAGCGTCCGGGGGTGATTGCGCGCGGCTCGCGACGAAGCCAACGCGAGGACGGTTATGCTAGGCGGGCTCGACCTCGCGGTCTTCCTCGTTTGTCTGGCGGCCGTGATGGGCATCGGTCTTCTCGCCGGTGGCCGCGGTCAGACCTCGGACGAGTATTTTCTCGCAAGCCGTTCCATGCCGTGGTGGGGGGTGGCCGGTTCTGTTTTTGGTACGAATGTGTCGGCAAACCATCTCGTCGGCATGCTGGGGGTGGGTTTTTCGATCGGCTTTGCGCAGAGCCATTTTGAATTGGGCGCCGTTTTTGCGCTCTTGGCGCTGGCCTATCTGCTGCTGCCGGTCTTTGCCGGCCTGCGTGTTCATACGCTCTCGGAGTACCTGGCCCTTCGCTATGATGAGCGCGCGAGTCTGCTGTACTCGGTTACGACGCTTTTGTTGATCGCAGCCCAGATGACAGCCTTGTTCTATGTCGGCTCGCGGTCGATGTCGCTTCTGCTGCGCGACTCCATTCTCGACCCGGGATATGTGGGCGGCGTGGTCGCGCTGGCGACCATCACCGGCGTCTACACGATCATCGGTGGGATGCGGGCGGTGGTCTGGACGGATGTGATTCAGTCGGGTCTGCTTCTGGTTTCGGGAATTCTCGTGGCGATTGCGACCTTTGCGCAGCCCGAGATCGATGGTTTTTCCGGTCTGCTCGCCAACGATGCGGCAGTGCCGCGACCCGAACAACGCATGCACCTCTACCTGCCGGCGGATCATGCATCCTTGCCATGGACCGGTGTGTTTACCGGGCTGATGGTCCTGCATCTCTCCTTCTGGTGCACCAACCAGTATATCGTCCAGAGGACGCTGGCCGCGCGCAGCCAGCAGCAGGCACGCTACGGCATTCTCGCCGGCGGATTTCTGAAGCTTCTGGTTCCCTTTTTCTCGATTGCCGGCGGGGTTGCGGCCGCGCAATTGGTGGCGGCGCGGATGGGGGATGTGCAGGTGGCCCCCGATGAAGCCTTTCCGGTTCTGATGAGTCTGGTGCTTCCCGCTGGTCGCGGTCTGCTCGGGCTGGTGGCGGCAGGCCTGCTCGGCGCGATTCTCTCGACGATCGACTCGATGCTGAACTCGGCCGCGGCCCTGTTTTCGTTCGATATTTACCGCAAGCATTGGCACCGCGAGGCGCAGGACGCGGATCTTGTTCGTCTGGGACGAATCGTCGTGGTGTTTCTGGTTTCACTGGCGGCTTTTCTGGCCGCGACGACCTACGACCCGAACTCACAGGGGAATTTCTTCCTCCAGCTATCGCGCCAGCTATCTTATCTCACACCGGGGCTTCTGGTGGCCTTTCTGATGGGGATGTTTTCGCCGCGCGCCACCGCTCGTGGTGCATCGGCAGCGATCCTGACAGCACCGATTGTCGGCGTGGCTCTGGAATGGGCCTATGCCGCGCAGGTCGCAGGCGCCTCGACGCTGCCAACGTTCGGGTATGAGCTCAATTTCATGCATCGCACGTTTTTGACGGCCTTGGCCTGCTTTACCGTTCATGCCCTGGTCAGTCGGACCACCCCGCGCGATCCGGCAACCGACGCCTATCTTTTCACCACGGTCACCGGCACGACCACGGCCCATCTGCAGAGACTCGCTCGCTGGTGTGTGTTCTATTTGCTGGGCAATTTGTTCCTTGCGGGGTTCCTTGCTGCGGGTTGGCTCCGGGCGGGTGTGGCAGGCGTTCTGGCGGCCGGCTTCACGCTGGCTTTGTTCGCGGCCTATCTCGGGCAGAGCCCGGATGCAGAGAACGGGGGGCCTGTCTCGTTGCGCGATGATCGCTGGCTTGCCGCGCTGCTGACGGCGGCGGTGACCTTTGTCCTCTATTATTTCTATTGAGCGCGCGCGGTTATTCGATGTAGCCCAGAGCGCGGAGCTGATCGCGGTAGCGTGGATCTGTCGATGCAGAGTTCTTCGCTGAGGTCTCGGCGTTTTGCACTCTTTCCCATTCCTCAATGGCCATCCTCTGCCAGCGGCTGGCTTCGGGATGATCGGTTGGTGAGAGAGGTTTGGTTTCGAACGGGTCCACGGAGCGGTCGAAAAAGAGATCGGGAGCCTCTGTCCGCAGGATATAGCGCTTGTCTGCATCGTGGATGGTCATGACCTCTCCCTCCGTCCATCCCAGCTTGAGACGCTTTGTGGATGCGGGTCGTCTTTGCGCGAAATTCAGACGGACCGGATACTGCGAAGCATCACCACCCGTCAGTCCGAGCAGGGAATAGCCCTTGCCTTGGGGCCATTGCGCTCCCGCGGCCTCGGCGATCGTTGCAGGAAGGTCCACGAGGCGAACGAGTTGCGGTACGCGGGTTCCGGGGTGTTCGAGATCAGCCGCGTAGTAGATCAGCGGCACGTGGAGTTGTTCGTGGTGCAGGTAGCGCCCATGCCCCATGCGTCCGCTCGTCAGAAGCCCCTCGCCGTGATCGGAGGTGACGAACCAACGCGTTTTCTCGGGGCCACAGAACTCGGGCAGGGCGCTGTGGAGTCGCTCCAATTCGCCGTCGACGTAGCGGATGCGCGTGTCGTAGTCGGAGACAGATGCGATCAGTTGGGGCAGAATACGCGTGGCCAACCGGGGTGGGACGCCGTGGTCCCGGTTGAGGATTTGTTCCCAATCGGGAGGTGATTGGCTGTTTCTTGCCAGCGCGTTTTTAGCGGCCGCATAATGGGGATCAGGTTCCATGGTCTTGTCGGCCGGCTGCATTTCTTGAAACTCATGGACGTCAAAGAAGTGCAGCCATAGAAACTTCGCTTCGTTTTTCGGGATTTTCTTGAGCCACGCCAGCGCATCATCGACCAGCCGGTCGCCGCGAGTGTACCCGGATTCGTTGGCCGTAAAATTTTCGAAACCCTGACCGATCTGGCGCAGCCAGCCGACGCTTGAAAATGCGCCCGTGCGATAGCCGGAATTTCGCATTTCGGTGGCGATCGTCAGTGTGGACGCGTCGAGTCTGTCGCCGTTTTTTCGAACCCCATGCTCGGAGGGCGACAACGAGGTGAACAACGAGGCATGCGAGGGTGCCGTGTGTGAAGACGCGCTGAAGGCCTTCTCGAAGACCACGCCGCGCTCGGCGAGTCTCGTCAGAAAAGGAGCCGTGGCTCTCGGGTAGCCATACATCGGGAGATGATCGGCTCGAAGGGTGTCGATGGTCACGGCAATGATGCAGTCCGCAGAATTTGAATTGGCTGTTTTGGGCTGCTCGGGTTGGCAGGCGAGACAAGATGCGAGCAGGAATGCTCCCAGGGCGCTTGTGAATGGGTGTCGGAATGCTGGCACGCCTCAGTATGTTGCGCTTTCTCGGGATGGAGTCCAGTCCCGTCTGCGGGGCTCACAAGCCGCAGGGGGACCGAGAGTTTTGGCGGACCTGAATCCCGCAATATCGCCGGGCACCAATCGAGGAACTAAACGCCCTCAGATCAGATAGCCGCCCGAAACCTTGATGTTGGTGCCGGTGGTATGGGCGGCGGCGTCGCTGCAGAGATAGAGCAGGGCACCGACCA
>DLYX01000580.1 GCA_003447545.1 Deltaproteobacteria bacterium
CCCACGACATCCGTCCGTAGCCGCCAATATACCGGAGCGAAGCCACTTCCAATTTCCAGAAACTGAAATCTCCAAAATCGATATAATAAGACGCATTCGGGTGGATCGCGAGATACGAGGCACGCGCCTTGGCTCGATCCTCATCCGCCACCAATTGGCGCGCTTCGCCCAGAAGAGTCACGCGGCCCCCCGCAAGCGGATCCGCGCCACCACTTTCGGCCACAAGAAGAGAGGCCCGACCGTCCAGCAGAAGATTTTTCGTGTGCTCGGCCATCGTCGAGATGAAAAAGATTGGATCTCCCGAATCGAGCGAAAACGTCACAAAGGACCCGTAGGGAAACCCGGCCGGTTCCTGCGCCAGCGTACACAGCGTCCCGGTCTTGATATTCGACACCAGTGTCCGTGCTCGCTCGCCGTGGGTCGGCGTAGGGACGTCCGGATCATAGAGAATATCGGCTTCACCCGAGGGGCGTGCGTGTGCGTCGTTACTCATCTCGAAAACTCCGGTCTCTGTTGCTTGGGGGCTTACCTTGGATCCTAGCCAAGCGGCCCTGCAGACGGCAAGAAGCAATCGTCACGGAGTTCGGTTTCGAAGCGCTAATCCCAACCCTCAGGTCGGCAGGACCACCATGGCCGTTCCCGTCGCATGGTCGCCCATTTCGTTGGTCACCTTGATCGAGACCTCCACCTGCCCCTGGTCATCCTGCGTTTCCAGTTTCAGGATCTCGCCGCGAAACTCGAGGTGATGACCGGGGATCGCCGGTACGCCGAGACGAATCCGGATATTGGCGACCCTCGCCCCCGGACCGGCCCAGTCCGAGAGAAAGCGGGCGATATAACCATTGGTCGTCAGGATATTCATGAAGATATCCGGCGCACCCTGCGAGATTGCAAACTCCTTGTCATGGTGGACAGGCATGAAGTCGCGAGAAGCCACCGCGCCGGCGACGATCATGGTCGCTGTCAGCGAAATATCCAGAGGCGTCACAGCGTCGCCAACTTTCAGCGAGGAAAACGAAATCGTTGGTTTCATCAGAGAGTCCCTCCCGGATTGAATTTCAAAATGCGGAAGAGTTGCCGGCCGACGACCTCGCCGTTCTGGTCGCGAAAGGTATTCACCCAGGACACGAAGTATCCCGTACCGATACCGGTCTGTTTTCTTTTCGAAACCGACTCCAGAACCGACTCGGAGGTAAGCCTCTCACCCGGCTTGAGATAGCGATCAAACTCCAACTCGGAGTTCGTCGCCAAAGTCGCCGCAAAACCCGCCTCGTCGAGAATATTGATCGGGTTGTCGGGGTCGATTTCCGTCGGGACACCGCCACGCTCGGCAATTCCTTCGAGGATCGCACGCGGCATGGTCCACGCCTGCAGCATGGCCGGTGGGGCCACCACGGAATCCAATCCGACTTCGGCTGCGGCAGCCGGGTCCTCATACACGGGGTTGCGATCATCCATGGCATCGATCCAATGGCGAATCATGGGGAGATTCACGTCTTCCGGGGAAAGGGTCGGGCCACCCTTGGTCAGAGGCTTCCCGATCCAGTCAGCCAATTGGTCCCATACGGGGTCTTTTTCTTCTTCGCTCATGGTCTCCTACCTCGGATGCTGTGCGGAGTTTTCAGGACATGCCCGTCTCCGGACACCGGTGCCGAGTAATATCGCAGAAAACGATCGGGACGGCACTTCCCGCACGACATCACTTGCCCCGGTTTGGTCAGATGCAGTAGTTTCCGGGGATGCGGACGAATGTTTCCTTGATCGTGCTTGGCGCAATCTTTCTGGGAGCGTGCGGGTCTTCCTCGGGCAATACGCCCGCGCCTTGCGGTTCCGGCGGCCCGCTGAGCGGGCCTGGCGGCGAGTTCAACGGGCCCTATATGGAGCGAAGCTATACCGGCGCCGATGGCGTCGGGCGCAAATGGCTGCTGCGCCTGCCCCGCGACTACGAGCCAGGGGAGCCGACGGATGTCATCTTCAATTTCCATGGCTCGGGCTCGAGCGCCGAGGCCCAGCTCGTCTACGGTGACCTCACCGAGCAAGCCGACCGCGACCGCATCATCCTGGTGGTTCCGGATGCCAACAAGGTCTTTCCCGATCGCAACAACGGGCTGGCCAACTATTGGGACAGCGCGTGGGAGGCGAATCTGCGCGTCCGCGACTTCGACGTCGATTACGTGCTGGACCTGGTCCAAACAGTAGAATCCGAGTACTGCACGGTCGACTTCCAGGCCACTGGCATGTCGGCCGGCGGAGATATGGTCTCGGCCCTCCAATGCCTCGAAGAGACGCCGTTCTCCGGCTTCGCCCCCGTCACCTATATGTATTATAACCAAGCCGAGTGCGGGGCAGCACCGCCGCGCCCGCTGATCTACTTCCACGGAGATGCCGACTTCGTGGTGCCCATCAATGGATCGGGCCCACCGTGGAACGATCCCCCCGTTTCCGAAGCCATGGCCGCCTGGGCGAACCACAACGGTTGCCGCGAAGGCCCTGTCGAGGAGCGCATCAGCAACGAGGTCCTTCGCTATTACTGGGAGGGCTGCGCGGCCGCGACCGAATGGTACCTGGTCGAAGGCGGCGGACATACCTGGCCGGGCGCTTTCGACGCAGGGCTGGGCTATACAACCAACGATATCTCGGCCAGCGAATTGATCCGGGAATTCTTCATCACCCACCGACCCTGAGGTACGCCGTGCAATTTGGAATCAATCTCCTGCTCTGGACCGACACCCCCTATGCGCCCGAGTTCCTGCCGCTTTATGAGCGACTCAAGAAGATGGGCTACGATGGGGTCGAGCTTCCGATGTTTTCGGGAAACCCCGAGGACTATCGCAAACTGGGGGAGCGCTTGCGCGACCTTGGGCTGGAGCGAACCGCCACCGTGATTCGAAACGAGGACGACGATCCAATCAGCCCCGATCCCGCCGTTCGGCAAACCGCATTGCAGGCGATGAAGCACGCTGTCGATTGTGCCGACGCCGCAGGTGCGGCGCTTGTCGGGGGCCCATTTTACGCGGCCATCGGTAAATTCAGCGGTGCGCCTCCCACCACCGACGAGTGGAGCCATAGCGTCGATTATATGCGCCAGGCTGCTGACTACGCGCAGAACGCCAACATCCACCTTTCGCTCGAGTTTCTGAA
>DLYX01000390.1 GCA_003447545.1 Deltaproteobacteria bacterium
CTCGTTCTGCTCGGGAGTTCCGGGTGCGGAAAAACGACGACCCTCAAGATGATCAACCGCCTCATCGAACCAACCAGCGGCACGATCCGGATCGACGGCGAGGACCATCGCCGCCGTGAAGCGTACGAGGTACGCCGCAGCATTGGCTACGTTTTCCAGCGAATCGGTCTTTTCCCCCATATGACGCTGGCCGAGAATATCGCGATCACGCCGCAGCTTCTTGGCTGGGGCGATTCGAAGATTCGCTCCCGAGTCGACGAACTTCTCGAGTTGGTAGAACTCGATCCGGAGCGTTTGCGCGATCGTCTCCCCGAAGAGATCTCCGGCGGGCAACAACAACGCGTGGGGGTCGCCCGAGCGCTCGCAGCTTCCCCGCGATTGATGCTGCTCGATGAACCCTTCGGCGCGCTGGACCCAATGACCCGCGATCGCATGCAGACGTCCTTTCGCTCGATTCACCGCCAACTGAATCTCACCGCCATCTTCGTCACCCACGATATGACCGAAGCACTTCTTCTCGGAGATCGGATTGCCGTGATGAAGGAAGGTGCTCTCATCCAGATCGGGACGCCGACCGAACTCATCCAGAATCCAGCCAGCGACACCGTCCGAGAGTTGATGGATACCCCGCGTCGGCAAGCCGACGCCGTCGAGGCCCTGCTCGGCAGGTAGGCGCATGGAGCATCTACTCGAACTCCTCCCCGACTATCTGACCGGGCACCTCCAGCTAACGCTACTGGCACTGCTCGCGGCCACCCTGATCAGTATTCCGCTGGGCATCGCAGCCAGCAGAGCGGCGCGCGTACAATCGATCGTTCTGGGTTTTGCCGGAGTCGTGCAGACAATTCCCAGTCTGGCACTACTTGCGGCGATGGTGCCGCTGCTCGCGATGCTGAACTTGCCCAGCATCGGGTTTCTGCCGGCCATCATCGGTTTGACCCTCTATGGACTCTTGCCGATTCTTCGAAATACCGTGACTGGCCTGCAGGAAGTAGACCCCGCATACAAAGAGGCTGCACGAGGTGTCGGAATGACGACCTGGCAGCAACTGCGGCTCGTCGACTTGCCGCTGGCCATGCCCGTGATCGTCGGCGGCGTACGCACAGCCACCGTCTGGACGGTCGGGATCGCGACGCTCTCCACTCCCGTGGGAGCTACCAGCTTGGGAAACTATATTTTTGGAGGCTTGCAGACACGCGATTTTGCGTCCGTCCTGCTCGGCTCGGTTGCCGCCGCATGCTTGGCCCTGGTGCTGGATGGTCTGGTGAGCAGCCTCGAGAAAAGTATCCGCACGGGAAATCGACGTCGACGCTGGGCGACGCTGGCGATGATGGCCGCGCTCTATATCTTTGCGATCGGCAGCCTTGTTCTTCCCTGGATTCGCGGCGGTGAGCGCCCCATCACTCTGGCCGCGAAGCCGTTCACCGAGCAATATATCCTCGCGGGCATCCTTGCCGAACAAATCCATACGGAAACCGGGCTCGCGACCGACACGCTCGAGTCTATCGGATCGACCGTGGCATACGAGGCGCTGCTGGACGGCAGTATCGATGTCTACGTCGATTACTCGGGCACCCTGTGGCTCGGCCTGCTCAAGCGCAAAGATGCTCCAAGGTCTCGCGAGGAAGCCCTCGAGGCTATCGAGGCCTACCTCGCCACCAAGACGAACGCAGTCTATGTGGGAGCGATCGGATTCCAGAACAACTATGCCCTCGCCATGCGAAGCAAAGAGGCAAAGCGTCTTGGCGTGAAAACAATCAGCGACCTTGTACCCTATGCTCCGCAGCTCAAGCTGGGAGGCGACCTTGAATTCTTCTCGAGGGCGGAGTGGCCCTCCCTGAAAGAAACCTACGGGATTCGCTTCGCTCAGACCCGACCGATGGATCCCTCTCTCATGTATCAGGCCGTTGCACACGGCGGCGTCGACCTGATCACGGCCTATACGACCGACGGCCGTATCTCGGCGCTGGACCTGACCGTTCTGACAGACGATCGCCATGCTATCCCACCCTACGACGCCATCATTCTTGCGAGCGCTCGGGTGGCGCGAGAACACCCCGAGGTCCTCCGTGCCCTGCGCCCCTTGATTGGTGCGATTGATGCCGATGAAATGCGTGCGATGAATTTCGAAGTCGACGAGGGACAGAAGCAACCGCGAGCCGTTGCCGCCGCCTTCCGTAAAAATTCCCTGCCTCCGACCCCATGACTCGACTCGAAAAAGCTCGTCGTATTCACCGTATTCTTGACGACTACTATCCTGAGCCGCCCGTACCACTCCTCCATACCGACGCGTTTACGCTGCTGATCTCGGTCCTGCTTTCCGCGCAAACTACCGATGCACGAGTCAATATCGTGACACCGGCCCTCTTCGCAGAGGGCCCGGACCCGATACGAATGGCTCGTCTCGGAGCACCACGAATCCTTCATCATATTCGTTCGTGTGGTCTGGCGCCCGGGAAGGCTAAAAATATCGACGCACTTGCCAAGCTTCTTCTCGAGCATCACGACGGCGAAGTA
>DLYX01000550.1:0-2922 GCA_003447545.1 Deltaproteobacteria bacterium
GGGAGGAATTCGGTAGTGATGCGAGTTCGTTCGGCGGTCCACTCGACGTCGCGAGTGTAAGGTGCGCTACGCTGTTGATCACCCCAACGGGCGGATTCTCCGATGACCGCGCTTTCGATTTCCTCGGCGCGGGCTTCGAAGCGCGCGGCCGCGCTGGTCGGACTGAGAGCGCCGCCGTTAAAGAGATGCTTGAAGGCGCGGTCGGCGTAGCGAAGTTGGAATTCCGGGTTGTTGTCTTTGAGCCGAATGTAGACCGAGGCAATACTATCGGTGATGTCGTTGTTGTTGTTCCGTGGGCTGGAATAAATTGGGAAAGGATAGGAGTAATTGCGGGTCCCAGTGGTATCGATCATGGAGTATTCCATATCCCATGCGTAGGCCTGCCATGGGCCGGCGGGATTGTTGCGACGAACAAGGCGCATGTTGTTGTGACCGAAGTCATCCGGGCCATCGCGCGTTTGCATAAATTGGTGAACAAGCATGTAGTCAATGAGATTGTCGACATCCATGAAGTCGTGGAGTCCCTCGTATTCCGCTTGAGTATCGAGGAGGTTGTTCGAAAAAGTGATCATTTCATCCCAATGAGTCTTGGTGCCCGACTGCACCTCGACACTGAAGCGTCGGCTTACGGCGTCGTAGTCGGTATCATCTCCACCGAAATGGTCTTCGCCAAAGGATCCGTCGGGACGCTCGGTGGGGTTGTAGAGCCCCCAGTAAGTGCCGTTGAGGAAGAGGTGAACGAAGGTCGATCCTGCGGTGGGCTGTCCCATCGCGCCCTGGGTGTCTTTGGCAAAGGAATCCTGGAGAAAGGTGGTTGCGGTGCGATCCTCGGCACGCCCTCTGGTCCAGCTGTTGGCGTTTTGGGCGCGGAGGACGACCGTGTTAAATTTTTGCGCGACGAAGTCTTTGCCAAACAAAGGGTAGTTCAGTTTCTTCGGTCCGTAGTCGGCGCGAAAGAGAAGCCGCAGTGAGTTCTTGGGACTGCCTCGTGAACCGTTGCCGTGCATCCTCAGGCCGGCATTTGTCTGAAGGGAAGCAGTGGGATTACTGGGATCGATGAACTCAATGGAAACGGGACGTTCCCAGGAAAGCCCGCGACCGCCGGTGTTGGCAAGGATTCCGATGGAATCATCAAAAAGGTTGTCGGGATTAGTGACGATGGAAAGAGTGCGCACTGATTGGAGTGCCGATTCGATCTCTCCATTGTAGGCGGGGTCATCGACGACATCGGGATCCATATTCGCTTGTTCGATGATGTCAGAGGTGAAGAGGTAAGTCTGCGTGTCGACATTTGTTGGAGTGAGACCTGCTTTGAAAGCGGCGGCGCGGAGGACGGTGGTGCTATTGATGAGAAGGCTCGCAGCGTCGAGAGAAGCGGTGCCGTTTGAGAGACTTGGTTCTGTCCCGTCGGTAGTATGAACGACGGTGGCTCCCGGAGTGGTCGTGACAATATTGACCGTAAATGGCGCGTCGTAAAACCCACGATCGATATCGAACGAGGTGTCGTCAACGAATCCGCCGGAAGCCGCGCCGTTGGTTTCACCGGGAGTGGCTGAGGAAAAGTAGCCGCTCGGGCCGTAGGAAATGTCGGTGCGTTGAGGGGGGTAGTTGACGAACTCGTTGATCACGGTGCTGCCGTCTGGAGCAATGAGGGCAAGGTATCCACCACTCGCGGAGATTTTGAAATTGGTGTGGAGCTCCGGCAGGCCCCGGCTGGTGCCCGAGGCGAAGATGATGAGATAGGAATTACCGTCGAGAGTGACCTCTGTAGGGAAACTCCATTCGATGAGATTAGTAGAGTTGCTGGTGAGATGATAGCCATCGAGGTCGATAGCAAAAGGGTTGGGGTTGTAGATCTCGATCCAGTCTGAAAAATTGCCGTCTTCGTCGGCGAAGTCGCTGTCGTTGCTCGCGAGGAATTCGTTGAGCACGGGGGGGAGAACAGGAACATCGACACCAACGGTGACTTCGGAGGTGATCGAGCCCCCGCCGTTGGTCGCGGTGAGAGTGTAGGTCGTGGTCGTCGTTGGACTGACGACGAGGCTGCCGGAGGTGGCATTGATTGAGCCGATGGCCTTGTCGATTTCGGCGGAGTCGGCATTGGAGATTTGCCAATCGAGGGTGGTGGATTCGCCGCTGGTGATGAGTGAGGGAGTGACGGTGAATTGGCTGACAACTGGAAGAGGAAAGGCACTGCGGACCTGGTATCCGTTGATGTGGACATTGCCGAATCCGTTTGCGGTCAGGCTGAGTGTTTGATTGGTGCCATCAGCGATAAAGGTGCCGGTCGCGAATTGTCCAAAAGTTCCCGGGACTCCGGATGCGGTGATATCAACGGTGTTCCCTTCCCCGTCGCCATAGGTCATGACGCGTCCGGAGCAGCAACTCCGCAGGTCAGTGAAGAAGACCTGGATGGTGTAGGTTTGGCCGCTTACGAGCGCACCACCACCGACGGTGATGGAAGTCGCAGTTCCGCCGCCGAACTCGACGGTATTCAGCAGATCATCGAGACCCGGGTCGAGGGTGGTTTGGCTGGAGAGGGCAACGCTGGCTGCGTTGGTAGGAAGAAGAGTGTCGGAGGGCGAGAAGTTGACGCCATTCACTGTGACAACTCCGGCGGCTCCAGATCCATTGATCGCTTCAACCAATGAGCCGTCGGTAATAATGACAGTGGGATCAGTAGTGTCGGCGACCGGATCCCAGGTGATTGAAGCAGCGGTGCCAGGAGCGATCAGGGCTGCGCTCAGGATTGGAGCCCAAGCCTGGGGGATATTTTTCATGTGAGAGTCGTGAGCTTCGCAGATCTTTAGTTGGGCACGACTCTAAAAAAGACTTTGTCGATTCCAATCAACTCAGCCGGGAGACTGAAAGTCGAGGTCGTGGTTTCCCCGGCACCGGCAGGAATGGAATCATCAACAACCC
>DLYX01000550.1:3320-4584 GCA_003447545.1 Deltaproteobacteria bacterium
CAGTATCCTTATCTTGACGATTGCAGGATTTGACGACATGGCGGACCATGACAACGCAAATTATGAAAACAGCTCTCATTGCCCTTTGCTTCTGCCTCTTCTGCAACACTACTCAAGCCAGTGGTTGGTACGACGAGAAAGTTCCTAAGGGCAGCGATCTATATAGTGTTGAACTCAAATGGAAAGAGTGGCCGCCGGGTACTTACTTCGCGTTTTGGAACGGCAGCCTCTATCCCAAGGGCGGCACGTACTATGGCGGCCTCCCTTCAGGCCCCGGAAAAACCGAGAAGGATTATCATCCCGCGTTAATCTGGTCCTTTTGGAATCATCGCGACTATGACGGCAAAATCGCGAAAGCCATCTACACCGACCCCACCATGTATGCCCACCAATACGGCGGCGAAGGCATGTGCGGCGGCATCGCTGGCGACCGTCTGCCGTGGATACAAAAAAACACCTGGTACCGCATGCTCCTCAGAGTTTGGCGGCCGATCGCCACGAACGCTGACCACAGTTTTATCGGATGGTGGTGCAAAGATTTAGGCACCCAGAAATGGCGTTTACTCGGCGTGTTCAAAATCCCCTGTGTGGCCACGGGCATCGGTGGGAATGTGGGCTTTTTCGAGCTGCTTTCAGAAAAGAAATCCCGCCGCTTTCTCGCCAGGCGTAACGGTTACCACAGGTATGCGGGCAAGTGGGGCCACAGCAACACCATGACCGTTAAGGCCGACGCCACACATACGTGGCTGGCCGAACTCAGCGCCGACAAACGCGTGGCTGAGTTCATGCATTCCAAGAACCCAGAAGACACCCACAATGTCGAGCCCGGCAGTAGTAAAACCATCACTGTCACCCAGCCGGGGCTTCCGGTTCTCGACCAACCCCGGGTCGAAATATTGCAAAGTGTCGCCCGGGGGAATCAATGCCTATTAAGCTGGGAGATCCCGAGCAGCGCCGCACCTCAGCTAAACTACACCGTCGCGGTCTATTCCGGTGAAAACGGCCAAGGCAAGATCCTTAGCACGCTCAGCCGGAACACCCCTTTCAAGAGAATTGCACTACTCGATGGCGGGCCGAGTGCTAAGAGTCTGAAACTCACCATCACCGATATCTATGGCCAACGTATTTCTAAAACTGCCAGGCTCGATACGGCACCAGTCGAGAACACCGGAGCGGCCGTCGACACAGCGCAATTACTAAGCGGCCTCCACTACACGTATTTCGAGTTCAAACACAAGCTGGACAAGCTACCGTCCAGCGGTGA
>DLYX01000550.1:4937-5187 GCA_003447545.1 Deltaproteobacteria bacterium
GGCAGGGTAAATGCCTTCGACATCCACCTCGCCGCCACCAAGAATTTCAGTGTTACCTACGAGGGTTTGATTCGGGTTAAGAAATCGGGGCTGTATTATTTTGACCTCAAAAGTTGTGACGGCAGCCAATTATCCGTGGGCGGCAAACTCATCATCGATAACAATGGCCTGCACTCCACTAGCAACTGTGCCCGCGGGCAGTTCCTCAGCGCGGGGTATCACCCCCTCAAGCTCCGCTATTTCAAGGGGG
>DLYX01000126.1 GCA_003447545.1 Deltaproteobacteria bacterium
GTGCTTCCGGAGAAGAAGGGCTCGAGGCGGCAAAACTGGAGCGCCCCGACGCCATCTTGCTGGATGTGGTGATGCCCGGCATTGACGGGCTGGAGACCCTCGAGCGGCTGCATGCAGCCTACCCCGAAGTTCCGGTGATCATGGTCACCGCGACCCGGACGGTAAAAACGGCCGTCGAAGCCATCAAGCTGGGCGCCTACGACTATGTCCAGAAGCCATTCGAGATCGAGGAGCTGCGCATTCTGCTGGGCAATGCCACGCATACAGCCGAACTCGAGCGGGAGGTCGATGCGCTGCGCTCCGAGGTCGGTCGGCGCTACCATCTGGGAAATATCATCGGACGTTCCGAGGGCATGCAAAGTGTCTTCAAGAAGGTCGCTCAAGTCGCCCCCCTGCCAACGACCGTTCTGATCATGGGCGAAAGCGGAACCGGCAAAGAGTTGATTGCCCGCGCGCTGCACTACCAGAGTCCGCGTTCCTCGCGCCCCATGACCGCCCTGAACTGCGCGGCGATCCCCGAGACCCTGATCGAAAGCGAACTTTTCGGCCACGAGCGTGGCGCCTTCACGGGGGCCGACCGACAAAAGCGCGGGCTCTTCGAATCAGCCGACAACGGAACGATATTTCTCGACGAAATCGGCGAGTTGCAACCGGCGCTGCAGGCCAAGTTGCTGCGGGTACTCGAAAGTGGCGAGTTCATTCGGGTCGGCGGCCAGTCGCCGATCTCCGTCGATGTCCGCATCATTGCCGCCACGAATCGGAAACTCGAGGAGGCTATCGAGGATGGTTCCTTCCGGCAGGATCTGTACTACCGGCTCAATGTTGTCGCCTTTGAACTCCCGCCTCTGCGCGAACGGCGAGAGGACCTGGCGCTGCTGATCACCCATTTCGTCTCGAACAAAGCCAGCGACCTCGGCGTCGAGGAGCGCCAATTCGCTCCGGAAACTATCGAGCGATTGTTGCGCTATCGCTGGCCGGGCAATGTCCGGGAGCTCGAGAATCTCATCGAGCGCCTTTTGGTGCTCTCGGCGCCGGGGCCGGTATCCCCCGAGGAACTGCCCAGCTCGATGTCTCAGGACCTCCCCTCCGAGGCTCCCGCGAGCCGCCGCGAAGTTCTGACGGGCGAAAAGAGCCTCTCGGATGCCGTCGACGAGTTTGAACGCGGGCTCATTCAGGAGGCTCTGCATCAGGCGGAGTTCAACCAGACTCGTGCGGCCGAGGTCCTGGGGACGACCCGGCGCATCCTGAAGTACCGTATGGACAAGCTCGCGATAGCGGACCGGCGCTGAAAATCAGCTATAATAGGGGCAGGCCGGGTAACTTGACTCCCGGATAACCGGGTACTAGCGCGAAAGATATAGATGGCACAGGGAAATCCGCAGATGCAGACGGGCGCCGCAGCCGCTCCCGACTGGCAGCCAATCAGCCGCCAGGAGGCGATTCGGGCGCTCTCGGCAACGGGAGAGGAACTCGAGCATCTGCTCAAAGAATCCCGGACCCTGCGCGATGCCGGCAAGGGGCGCGTCGTCACCTATTCCCCGAAAGCCTTTTTCCCGGTCACGAACCTCTGCCGCGACCGCTGCGCCTACTGCACCTTCCGTCGCGATGAGGATGAGGCGGGCGCCTGGACCATGCAACCGGAAGAGATCCGCAGCTGGTCCGAACGCGCCGAATCGCTCGGCTGCATTGAAGCCTTGATGTGCCTCGGCGACCGGCCCGAGGACAACTCCCCCCGCTACCGGGAATGGCTCCGCTCCGAAGGAATGGCCTCCACGATCGAGTACGTGGGCAAGGCCTGCGACATCGCCCTTGAGCAAGGTCTTCTCCCGCACTCCAATCCCGGGCTCATGGGACCGGAAGATTACGCTCTGCTGAAACCCCGCAACGTCAGTCTCGGGATGATGCTTGAATCCCTCAGTCCAAAACTCCGACAAAAGGGCGAAGTCCACTACTATGCTCCTGACAAGGACCCCGAAAAGCGGCTCCGGGTCCTCGAAGATGCGGGCGAAGCGCAGGTGCCTTTTACGACCGGAATTCTGCTCGGTATCGGTGAGAGCCTCGAAGATCGGGTCGATTCTTTACTGGCCATCGCAGATACCCACAATCGGCATGGTCATATTCAGGAAATCATCATCCAGAACTTCCGTGCGAAACCCGAGATTCCCATGGCAGGGGCCGCATAACCGGATACTCTGGACCTTGTGCGTACGATCGCTGTCGCTCGGCTTCTGACTGGCCCGGAAATGAATATTCAGGTGCCCCCGAACCTCTCGGATGCGTCATCGCTCCCTCCCTTGCTGGAAAGCGGGATCAATGACCTCGGCGGCATCTCCCCGCTGACCCCGGACTATGTGAACCCGGAGGCCCCGTGGCCCCATTTGGGCGCATTGGAGCGCGCCTGCGCCGCCGAGGGCTTCGAATTGCGGCCCAGACTCCCGATTTACGATGAATTCATCAATCGTCCGGGATTCCTCGACAAGAACCTTGCTGAACCGGTACGAATACACCAGAGGGCCGTCGCACAAAGAGGCTCTGGCAAAGGGAACGAAGGGAAAGCAACATGAGTTCGATGGCAGATCAGATCCGCGAGGTCCTCCCCGAAGGTGCCTCGGTTGCGGCCCATCTGACGGCATCCTCACCGATGATCGGCAGAATTCTCGAGAAGAGCCTCAGCAAGACGCGGATCTCCGAGGAAGACGCTCTGGCCCTCCTCCACACCGAGGGGGATGACCTCAAGGCACTTATCGCGACCGCTGATGCCATCCGGAAGGAAGACGTCGGCGACGAAGTTACCTACGTCGTGAATCGCAACATCAATTTCACGAACGTCTGTTTCGTGGGCTGTCAGTTCTGCGCGTTCAAACGTCAACGCTGGGAGAGCGACGCCTACTACCACGATGACGAAACACTCCTGGGCAAGATTCAGGAAGGGATCGACCGCGGGGCCACCGAGATCTGCATGCAGGGCGGCATCAATGCCCAAATGAAGCCGGATACCTACAAACGCCTCCTGATCGAGATCAAGACAGCCTTCCCCGACCTTCACGTCCATGCCTTCTCGCCGATGGAAATCCTTTACGGCGCGCGACGTGCCAAGCAGACATTCGAAGAGTTTCTGGGCGAACTCAAGGACGAAGGTCTGGGAAGCATTCCAGGGACAGCAGCCGAAATTCTCGATGACGAAGTACGAGAGATTCTGTCTTACAAGAAAGTCGACACCCAGCAGTGGATCGATATCGTGACAGCGGCGCATCGCCTGGGAATTCCGTCGACCTCCACGATCATGTACGGCCACGTCGAAAAGCCCCATCATATAGCCGCCCACCTTGCCCTCTTGCGGCGCCTGCAAGATGAGACCGGTGGTTTCACCGAGTTCGTGCCGCTGCGGTTCATTCATGACAACCCCCTGCTCTTCCAGCGCGGTCTCGTCACGCCTCAGGAACACGGCATCGCCGACCTTCGGATGTACGCTCTATCACGAGTCTTCCTGCGCGGGTCGATCGATAATATCCAGACTTCCTGGGTGAAACTCGGACACGACCTGGCGGCCGCATCGCTGGCCGCCGGCGTCAACGATTTTGGTGGCACCCTGATGGAAGAAAGCATCTCGCGCGAAGCAGGCGCGGATGCCGGCGAATTCACCCCGGTGGAAGAAATCGAGCGATTGGTTCACGAGGCCGGAAGAACGGCCCGGCAGCGCACCACTCTCTACGGCGAAGTCCCCGATACTCTCGTAGCCTGAGGTGTCCTCGAGGCGGCCAGGAAAAGAACACGGATGATCAAAACCCTTCTCCTGGCTGGTGGTGTTGGCGGTGCCCGGTTCCTTCGTGGCCTGTCCGCAGCCCTCCCGCCCGACCAACTCGACGTGATCGTGAACACCGCAGACGATGACACGTTCCACGGCCTGCACGTCTCACCCGACGTGGACACCTTGCTCTATACGCTCGCCGGCAAGGTCGACCGCACGCAGGGTTGGGGACTTCGTGGGGACCGCTTCGATACCATGGACGCCCTCGCGGCCTTCGGGGAGGACGTCTGGTTCCGACTCGGCAATCAGGATCTGGCCACGCACCTCTTTCGCACAGCGGCGCTCCAACGCGGCGAGTCGTTGACCGAGGTCACTCGCCGCCAGAGGGAAGCCCTCGGGGTTTCCATGCGGATCCGGCCCATGAGCGACGACCGTGTGCGGACCATCATCCACACACCGAAGGG
This sequence comes from Deltaproteobacteria bacterium, assembly GCA_003447545.1. Lineage (GTDB taxonomy): Bacteria > Desulfobacterota > Binatia > UBA12015 > UBA12015 > UBA12015. The sequence continues at coordinate 4,213 of DLYX01000126.1, forward strand.
TAAACTCGCATTTCAGGAGTACCTCGTGCGCGACCGGGCCCGCAGCGACGTGCTGAAAATCACTTACGCCGGGATTCGTGCCGCGAAACCCGCCCCCGGTATTCTGGAAACCATCGCGCGTGCCGATCTGATCCTGATCGCGCCCAGCAACCCCTTCGTCAGCATCGGTCCTATTCTCGCCCTGCCCGGCGTGCGAGGTGCGATGCGCAAGACCCGAGCACCGATCATCGGCGTCTCGCCCTTGATCGGCGGGCGCACTGTCAAAGGCCCGGCCGACCGCATGATGCGTGGACTCGGATTCGCTGCGAGCCCGAGCGGTCTGGTGAGTATCTACAAGGGACTCCTCGACGGATTGCTTCTCGACCAGAAAGATCAGCAACACCAGCGCGGCCTCGTTGCAGACGGCCTCGCCGTTGCATGTCTTCCCATTTTGATGAACACAGCGGCCAAAAGTCGTCATGTAGCAAAAGCCGCTCTTTCCATGGCCGCAGCACTCCGCTCCCAACCGCGAAAGGCGGTTTAAAATGCCCATCATGATTCTCCCCGTGCCCGGAATTCCGGCAATTCACGCGGACACGGACCTGAGCCAGGTCCTCGCCACGGCGATTTCCGATTCCAAGCTGGGCGTCAAGGCTGGCGACGTGCTGGTGGTCTGCCAGAAAATCGTATCCAAGGCCGAGGGGCGCATTGTCGCGCTGGACGGGATCGAGCCCTCCGACCTCGCGCGCCGTTGGGCGGAGGCGCATGAAAAAGATCCGCGGCTCGTCGAACTCGTCTTCCGCGAGAGCAATCGGATCGTTCGCATGGAGCGCGGCAATCTGATCGTGGAGACCGGACCCGGGTGGATCTGTGCCAATGCAGGAATCGACCAATCGAATGCTGTCGAGGAGGGGACTGTTACCCTCCTCCCGCTCGATGCCGATGCTTCGGCAGAGAAACTTCGCGAGGGCTTGCGGCAGCAGCTCGGCGTCGACTTTGCCGTGATTGTGACCGACACCTTCGGCCGACCATGGCGCGAGGGACAGGTGGAATTTGCACTCGGTGTCGCCGGCCTCAACCCGATCGAAGACCTCGGCGGCACTCCGGATCTGATCGGCAGAGAATTAGGGGTCACCCAGATCGCTGCCGCCGACCAGCTCGCAAGTGCAGCAGGCCTCGCCATGGGAAAATCCGATGGCATGCCCGCCATCCTGATCCGTGGATGGGTCCCCGCCCCCAATACTCGACCCGACGAATCCGGTCGCGCCAACAACGGCACCCGGCTGATCCGCCCGACCGAGAACGACCTGTTCCGCTAGCTCTCGTCCCGATCAGGACTCGTCGCGGTCCCCCGGCAGGGCAAACGGCGGTCTCACCCATGAGGGATCCCTTCCGGGCGGGACCGGAACCCGCTCGTGCTGGCGCTGCGCGAGCCGGAGGAGAACCGTCATCGATTTTTCGAACTCCTCCATGGGGCGAGTTTCGAAGCGGCCATCGGCGACCATCTCGTCGAAGAGCTCCTCGCCACGTTCGTTGCGCAAGATCACGATCGTCCAGTCCGTCGTCCCAACACCGCCGCAGGAGATATCGGCGAGCTCGCCGGTGAAATCGCCGCAGTGATGACACTCCGCTCGCGCGTATTCCTGTGAGCGTTTCAACGGCATATCTACGACCTCGCCGTCCTTTTTGTAAATGAGGACCTTCCCCTTCACGTTGAATTTGGTGACTTCGCTCAGGGGAACGCCCATATCTTCCTGAATCTTGTCGACCATCAGCCCCTCGTAGGTGAATACCTCCGAGCAAAGTAACCCGATCGTCCAGTCGACCCGGTCGCCGTAGCTCTTGAGAAAACGGGTCTGCTTCTCGACATGCTGCGGCTTCTTCTTGCCGTTGTCGAGAAAGGCGGGATCGGCTTGCTGCCTCTCACGGATCGGAGCGATCTGGCAAGGCACACCGCCAAAGGCCACTTTTTCGGAGC
>DLYX01000615.1 GCA_003447545.1 Deltaproteobacteria bacterium
GAACCCGCGACCACCGAAGATATCGCCCGCATGCGTGCGGTAGTCGGCGAGGCCATTGAAGCCGGCGCATTGGGTTTTTCCATGTCGCGAACTTTGGTCCATCGCGCGGTGGATGGGGAAGTCGTTCCGGGAACTCACGCGACCGAAGCAGAAATCTTCGGCATCTCCGGCATTCTTGGCGAGTTGGGACAGGGCTTGATCGAGCTGGCTCCCGCGGGCGTGCAGGGCGAAGATATGTCGGCTCCGGAGAAAGAAATTGACTGGATGAGGCGATTGTCGATCGAAGTCGGTCGCCCGGTGAGCTTTGCGCTCGTCCAGCACGATATCGCCCCGCAGCATTGGAAAGAATTGCTCGACCTGTGCACGCAGGCGAATGCCGCCGGCGCAGATCTCCGCCCACAGGTCGGGTCTCGACCGACGACCCTTTTGCTGGGGCACTCGACCTTCAATCCCTTTTCCTTCCGGCCCAGCTATGGCGAGGTCGGAATGCTGCCCTTGCCGGAGCGGGTGCAGCGCCTGCGCGATCCGGATTTACGTGCTCGACTGCTTGCCGAGAAGGGGGATCTTGGAATCCCGCAGCTGGAGGTCGTTCTGGAAATGATCGACAAGGGGATCGACAAGATTTTTCGACTCGGAGAGCGGCCGGACTACGAGCCTTCGCCTGAGGAGAGCCTGGAAGCAACGGCCCGCCGTGAGGGACGAGACCCGTACGATTTGCTCTACGACTGGTTGCTGGAGCTGGAAGGTCGCCAACTCCTGATGCTGACCATGCTGGGCTACAGTGACTACTCCCTCGAACCGCAACGCGTGATGCTGGAACATCCGGCAACCGCCTTTGGTTTGGGAGATGGCGGCGCGCACGTCGGGGCGATTTGCGATGCCAGCATGACGACCTCCTTGCTCGACCATTGGGCCAAACGACGGACCCGGGGTCGGAAGCTTTCCGTCGAAACGGTGGTGCGCAAGATGACTCACGATACAGCGGCCCTTTATGGATTGAACGATCGGGGTGTTCTGGCTGCTGGTCGCAAAGCGGATTTGAATATCATCGATTTCGATCGACTCGACCTGGCACTCCCGGAACTGGTGCATGACCTGCCGGCCGGAGCCGCTCGGCTGGTCCAGCGGGCGATCGGCTACGAAGCGACCATCTGCAGTGGCGAGGTGACCTTCCGGGAGGGCGAGCCGACCGGAAATTTACCCGGCCGTGTGGTGCGGGGGGCGCGGGGTTAAGGCAGGCCGCGTCGATTCGCGCTCGGGTGTCGCGCGCGCTATTTCGAGTGGGTAATGGATCTGACGCTGGTCTCTCATACGCACTGGGATCGGGAATGGTACCGCACCTTTCAGGGCTTCCGAGCCCGTTTGGTCGATACCGTCGACCGAATTCTGGAGCTGATCGCCGAGGACCCCGAGTTTCGGTTTTTGCTCGACGGTCAGACGATCGTTCTCGAGGATTATCTGGAGATCCGCCCCCATCGCCGTGAGGAATTGGCGGAGGCTTGCCGCGCAGGCAAGATCGCAATCGGCCCCTGGTACGTGCAGCCCGATTCTCTGCTGCCCCACGGGGAGACGCATATCCGCAACCTGCTCGAAGGCCGGCGTGTCGGCGTGGAATTCGGCGGTGTCTCCCGAGTTGCCTACACGCCTGATTCGTTCGGGCATCCCGCACAATTTCCACAAATCTTTGCCGGGTTCGGGCTGGGCCCTTTCGTCTACTGGCGAGGTAACGGGAATGAGATCGATACCTTGCCTGCAGAATATCGATGGGTCGCGCCCGACGGCACATCCGTGCTCGCGCATCATCTGGCAGAGGGCTACTTCGGCGCCTGCGGCCTGCCCGAAGATACCCTGTCGGCAGCCGCCTTCCTGCAGGATCTGGCGCTTCGCCTGCGTCAGCGGACGACGGGCGGTTACGTGCTTCTGATGAATGGTCTGGACCATGCGGCACCGGATCCTCATGTCGGGAGGAAGCTGGAAGCTCTGCGTCGGGCAACCGGTTGGAAAGTGCAGCGTGGCCTGCTCGACGATTTCGTCGCGAACCTCTCGCCCGACGCCCCGACGTTTCAAGGGGAACTCGCAGGGGCGCGGCTCGCGAATCTCCTGCCGGGCGTCTGGTCGTCGCGAATGCCCATCAAGTATCGAAATCGCGAAGTGGAAACGGCGTTGCTGGACTGGGCCGAGCCCTTCGCGGTCCTTGGGCAGGTATATTGTGGACTGGACGAACGTCCAGCGCTTCGGCAGGCGTGGCGAGCGCTTCTCGAGAATCAAGCGCATGATACTCTCGGCGGATGCTCCCGTGATCTGGTTCACCAGCAGTCGCTGGCTCGTTATGATCAGGCAGAGGAGTTGGCGCAGCAAACGACCGAGCGGCTGTTACAACGACTGACCGGCGTTCCGTTGGTTCGCCGGACACCCTGGTCGGATACGCTCGAGATTGCCGTCTTCAATCCCTCGCCCTTCTGGCGAACGGATGCCGTCAGGTTATCGCTCGAGGCGGAACCCTGGCTCGAGTTCCGGGGCGAGTATGAACGAGCCGTTCAAGTACATCCCTTTCTGGGTGCTGCGGAAAATGTTGCCGGTTTTCTGGTCGATGGAAAACCGGCGTGCCTGTTGGACGAACCTTCGCGAGAAGGGATCCGGATGGCGCCCGACCTTCCGCCAAAGGCTGTCGAGTTTCTCGCCGAAGATGTCCCGCCTTTTGGCTGGAAAAAGATGCGCCTCACACCGGCTGCAATCCAGCCGGATAAAGTCGATGAGGGAAGGGCGATCTCTGTTGACGGGATCACGGCTGTCGTGGGTTCCGATGGAACTCTGGATCTGGAGCTGCCGGGTTTTGCTTATGCGGGGCTGCTTGCCGTCGAGGACGTCGGTGACCGCGGCGATACCTATGATTTTGATCCGGTGGAGGGTGAGCTTCCGGCGCCCCGACGGGTGAGTGTGGAGCGCCGTCGCCATGCCAACGGGGTGCAAAGCCTCCGGTCGCGACGCCGTTTTCAGATCCCGGCGGGCTTGGCTGAGGACCGCGCTTCGCGCCTTGTCGAGACGGTCGATTTGGAGATTGATTATTTGGCTCGGCTGGTTCCCGGGACCGGACGTCTCGACCTCGAATTGCGCGTGGTCGATCCAGGAAAGGATCATCGGCTTCGGCTATTATTTCCCACCGGCAAGCCCGTGGAATCTTTTCTGTCGGCATCCACCCTCGATATTCTCACGCGGCAGACTGCGATGCCGAAATCTGATGATTGGGTTCACCCGGCGCCGCGTACGTTCTGTCAGCAAGGAATGGTGGCGGCCGGCGGTCTGTGGGTGTCAGCTCCCGGGCTGCCGGAGGCCGAGGTGTCGCCGGATGGGGTTGTGGCACTGACTCTGCTGCGCTCGGTCGAGTGGTTGGCCCGCACGGACCTCAAGACGCGCCCGGACCCTGCGGGGCCGATGCTTCGCACGCCGGCGGCTCAATGCCTCGAGCCCTTCGAGGTGCGCCTGCATCTGGCCTCTTGCGGATCGGAGCTACCCGCGATCCGGCCGCCCACAGCGATGCGGGCGGTTGTCGCCGGTGGCGAACCTCTGATGCCGGCGGATAAGCCGATGCTGGAATTGCCCGAAGGCGCGGAGCTTGGCGCCTGGAAGCCCGCGGCCTCCGGGTTTGGTTGGGTACTGCGGTTGCTCAACCCGGCGGCGCGGCCGATTGCGGGCTCCCTGAGGCTGGGGCTCCCCTTCTCGGAGGTGCGCGAGGTCGGATTGGACGAGGAGCCGCTTTCGGAGCCACTCGAGATTGAGGCCGGAGCGGTTGCGGTGTCGATCCGCCCGCATGGATTGCTGACGCTGCATTTCGACAGCTGTTCTTGACCCACGTTTCCTTGCGAGCGAAGGTGTCGCCCATGGGGTTTTACGAGACAAAGGTCCTGCCGGGCATGTTGGATTTTGCGATGCGCCAACCGCCGATCATGAAGCAGCGCGGCAAGGTTGTGCCGCGCGCTCGGGGCCGTGTGTTGGAAATCGGGATGGGCAGTGGCTTGAATCTGGGGTTCTATGATCCGGACCGAGTGGAGATCGTCCTGGGCTTGGAACCATCTGCCGAACTCAAGGGCCTTGCGGCCGATCGTGTACGAGAGGCCCCTGTGCCGGTCGAGATGGTCGGGCTGATCGGTGAGGATATTCCGCTGGAGGAGGACTCCGTGGATACAGTGCTGATCACCTACACGATGTGCACCATCCCGGGTGTCGAGGAGGCCCTGTCCGAGATGAGACGGGTCTTGCGCCAGCAAGGGGAGCTTTTGTTTTCGGAACACGGACGCGCTCCGGATGCCAATATCGCTCGGTGGCAGCGTTTTGTGGAGCCTCTTTGGAAAAGGATGGCCGGTGGTTGTCACCTGACG
>DLYX01000600.1 GCA_003447545.1 Deltaproteobacteria bacterium
TAGGGAGCCTCGTGCAATTAGTATAGTTAAAACGACACCTTAGCTCGGAGAATCATGGAGAACGCTGCACCAGAAGAGGCGGTAACGCCCACGTATACTCTTGAAAACCCCTTCGCGACACCTTCGAAAACCGAGGGTAGTGAGCAACCGGCCTCAATTTATGAGGACGCCCTTGCTCTAGGCGAGGAATTGATTGCCAAACCCGAGCGCGGTGGTGGGTTGGACCGTGTGAGGGTTCAGCACGCCAAGGGGCGTATGACGGTCTTCGAGCGCATCAAGGTCCTGACCGCTCAGGAGCCCAACCTTTTCTGGCAGAATTGGGGTCCCAATCTCGACGGCGCTTCGCTGGTTTGCGGCGTGCTCAATGTCGATGGCCGTGACGTCGCTGTTTACGGCCATGACTTCACTCTGCGTGCCGGTTCGATGGACGCGACCAATGGAGCCAAGCTGGCGCGTTTGATCTATATGGCGGGTGAGCGCGGCATTCCCCTGATCGGCATGAATGACTCCGCCGGAGCTTTCGTTCCGGCAGGGGTTGGCGGTCTGGACGGATATTCCGAAGCCTTCACGGCCCTGCGACGGATCAGCGGCTTGGTGCCCAGTATCAGTCTGATGTTCGGTTATAATGCGGGCGGAGGATCCTATTTGCCTCGACAGGGATCGTTCATGATCCAGTCCGAAGATACCTTCATCGGTCTCACGGGCCCGGGCGTCGTGAAAAGTGTTCTCGGCGAGGAGATCTCCGCCGATGACCTTGGTGGACCGGGCGTTCATGCGCAGAGCGGCGTCTGCGACCTGACGACTCCGGACGAACTCGGTTCGCTGCGCACGGCGCTGCGTCTACTGAGCTACCTGCCTGATAATAACCGCAGCACCGCTCCTTTCCGACCGACTTCGGATTCGGTCGATCGCTTTACGATGGAAGAAGATATCTTGTTCCGCCGGACGTTCAATTCTCCGGCAGGCATGAATGCGCCGCTCGATATCACGCTCTACATGCAGCAGATCTGTGACCATGGCGAGTATTTCGAGATTCAGCCAACGCGTGCTCGCAATCTGGTCACGGCCTTCGGTCGCATCGGGGGGCATGTCGTCGGCTTTGTGGCCAATAATTCGTTCGTTTCCTCCGGGCAGATCGACACTCATGCCGCGCGCAAGGGAACCCGATTTATCCGCTTCTGTAACGTTTATAATATTCCGATGATTTTTCTCGAGGATACAACCGGTTTCTTACCGGGGCGGGAGCAGGAGTCGGGCGGGATCGTACTTGAGGGGCGTCGTTTCCTCGACTCGATTATCGATCTTCGAACACCTTCGATGACTTTGATCATCCGGAACGCTTTCGGCGGTGCCTATGCGAGTTACAACTCTCATTTTGTCGGGGCCGATATGGTCTTTACGATGCCGCACGCTCGAGTCGCGGTGATGGGACCGGCGGGTAAGGATTTCGTCTATAAAAGCGAGCTGAAAGAGGCGCAGGCGCTCTACCGAAAAGCTCTGGCTGACGGGGCAAGCGAGGCCGAGGCCGCAGTCGCGAGGGATGCGGCTCTGCAGGTCCTCACGGATCGCTATGAGAGCGAACTGATGAACCCGAAGGAAGCCCTGTCGTTGGGCAGTATCTCTCGGGTCGTGATGCCCGGGACCAGTCGCCGTATTTTGGCTCAGAATCTGGATTTTCTGATGCGCACCTATGAGCCTTCGCCGATGAGCGGGCCGCAGCGTGAATTCGAGTAAGGGGTAGAGTCGTGTTGAATCAGAATTTGGAAACCACCCTTTTCGCTGAAGCTGCGACAGATTGGCAGCGCTCGTTCGATCTCTCGGGGATGAAGATCCTGGTCGTTTGTCGTGGGCCTGTTCGCGAGGAGGCGTTTGAGGTCTTCGCCAGGGCCGGCGTTGGCGAGTGGGGTATGCTGCTCTCCGAAAAAGATTCGGTGACCTACCCGCGTTGTCTGGCTCCCGAATTACGGAGTATTGCTTTTCCGGCCAATGTCCACCGCGTCCCGGACTATATGGGTGTCGGGCAGGAAGAGAAGCTCGAGCGGATCGCTGAAATCGTCGCGATTGCGAAAGACCACCAATACACGCATTTGTTTGCCGGCTACGGCTTTATGGCTGAGGACGCGGAGTTTGTCGCTGCGATCGAGAAGGCAGGGCTGGCGTTTGTCGGGCCGTCCTCGGCGGTGATTCGTCAGGCTGGCGCCAAGGACGAAGCAAAAAAGCTGGCTCGCAGTCTGGGCAACGCCGTGATTCCTGGTGTCGACGATATATCTTCGCGCGTGCTCGCAAGCCGGGTCGGTGATCAGGCGGGGCTCGAAGCCTTGGCCAAAAAGAAAGATCTGTCGTTCACATGGAACTCCGACAAGGGACTTTCCGAGAATGCCGAGGCTCTATTGCAGGCGGGGTATGCCGGCACATCGGAACTCGTCACGATCGAGGAGTTGCAGGCGCAAGCTCTGGCCGAATGTGAAACGATCTGGGTCGACTATCCCGGCCGTCGCATTCGCTTCAAGCATATCGGCGGTGGTGGCGGTAAGGGCCAGCGCGTCGTTCAGGCACCGGCTGATGTCGCTACGGCCGTGATGGATATTCTGGCCGAGTCGAAGGTGGTTGAGCCGGGCTCGAACCGCAATTTCCTGATCGAACTCAATATCGAACTGACTCGTCATAACGAGATTCAATTGATCGGCAACGGGTCCTGGTGCCTGTCTCTGGGTGGTCGGGACTGCTCGGTACAAATGCATGAGCAGAAACTTCTCGAAGTCTCGCTGACTCAGGAATTGCTCGACGTGGAGATCGCGCAGGCCAATGAGGTTGCAGCCGAAGTGTTACGAGGCGACAAAGGCGCGCTTGCCCGCATGGAAGAGGAAGGCGAGAGGTTCGGTGAAGCCACCTGCCTGAATTCGGTCTCGACTTTTGAGTGCATCGTGGATGGATTCGACCATTTCTTCATGGAGATGAATACACGGATTCAGGTCGAGCATATCGTGACGGAGTTGGCCTATCGTCTCAAGATTACCAATCCCGATGATGCCGGTGACTTTTTCTACGTCGATGACCTGATCGAGGCGATGTGCTTGATCGCGGTTCACGGCGATCGTGTGCCTCGTCCCGAGCGTATCGTCCGCAATGTTTCGGGACTCGAAGTTCGGATCAATGCCACCAACCAAGCCTTGCAGCCCCATGCCGGCGGTATGATCAAGGGATGGTCTGCACCGCTTGATGGCGAGATTCGCTACGATCAGGGAATCGGTAAACGAAATCCCGACACGGGTTCGTTTGTCTATTATAATCTCGCAGGAGCCTATGACTCGAATATCGCCCTTGTGCTGACGTCAGGCAAGACGCGACGCGAGAACTACGAGGCGATGGCTGAAGTCCTGCGACGCATGGAGATTCGTGGCGCAGATCTGCAAACCAACTTGCCCGTTCACTACGGTTTGGTGCAATGGTTCCTTGGCAAGGGTGTGATGGCGGAGCCAACAACGCGCTTCATGGGCCCCTTTCTGAATGCTGTCGGCTCGCTGCAGTTGGTCATCAACGATGTGGATCTCGACCAGGCGGTACGCCAATTGCTGGACTCCCAGAAGGATCCCGCGGGTCGCGCCATTCTGGCGGCCAAGGAGACTCTTCTCCGGCGGCCGATTGAGAGGTTGCTCGAAAGTGCTCATATCTTCGGCGGATTTCTGGGACGTTACGACGGCGAATTGTGGCAGCGGGACGGGCATACTGTGTCCTTCGTCGCGAATCCGATCCGCTTCCTCGAGGAGCTCTATCGCTTCCTGAACCTCGAGGATTCTTCACAAAAGCCACCTTCCGACAAGATCTGGGGGCACGATCTCGAGATTTTGAACAGCGCCAGCGCTTTTTACGCCGAGATCGAGTCGCTCACGGGCGCGGCCTCCCACGCGGATTTGATGAAGCTTTTTGCCACAGCGAAAGCACCGGCGAGTCTGGCTGATCGAGGCGGGGACTTCTGGGACCGCTGCGTCTCTGCGCATCGGGGATTTCAGGAAGGTTTGTCCTGGCTGTTGTTGATCCCGCGCATTGGTCTGCGCGCGGGATTCCTCGATATTCAAATCGACGAGAAGCTGCAGCCGGTATTCCCGGAGAAATTCAATGACGCAGAATTCTCCAAGGAATGCCTGCGGGCTTTGGCGCCGCCGCCGCGGGCCAGTTCCGACGAAATCGTGACGCCGATGGGTGGCAGTTTCTTTGCGCGCGAAGCACCGCATCTACCGATTCTGGCGGAGGTGGGTACTCATTTTGAGGGAGGAGATCCTCTTTTCGTCATCGAAGTGATGAAGATGTTCAATAAGGTGAGTGTTCCTTTCTCGGGGACGATTACCGAGAATCTCGCCTCGGATCTCGACGGCAAAGTCGTCTCCAAGGGGCAGGCCATCTTCAAGATCGAGCCGGATGAGAAAATCGAGGAAGAGAGCGAGGAAGCAATCGCGGCGAGGCGGAAGGAAGTCACCATCGCATTGATGGAGAGAACGGACTGACGTGGTTGCAGATCGGAACTCCGTGGGGCTGGCCGCTGCTCTCGCCTCCCTCGTGGTTACAGGGTGCGTGAATCAGCCGCTGTCATCACGGACCGTTGTTGTCGAGGAGAGATTGCGTGATCGCGACTTTGGCGAGCCTGCGCATGAGCATCAACCCATGCTGGCGATCGGCCGAACCGCCAGAGAAGTGATTGTGGCCCCGGAAATTCTGCCCATCACAGATCTCCAAACGGCTTTATTCGAGGATGGGTTGATCGAGGCCGATATCGATGTCGCTGCTGTCAGCGAGGATTCGGTGATCGGGCTGGAGGTAATTGCTCTGGGCGTGCCCGTTCTTCTCGGCACGGAAGCCGCGAACGCGATCGCGGCCGGAGGGCGCTTCATTCGACTTGATCGGGGCTGGACCATCGAGCCTTTGGGAGCCGGGCGGTTGCGCTTGCAAGTCGACGCGGAAGCCGTGGCCGACGCCGTTCCTGATGAGCAGGAAACTTTGCAGTTGTTGTTCAAGCTGGTCGCAAGTGACCCTGTTCCGTCTCGATTGCGGAGTCGCTCGTTCGTCTTGCCATCAGCGGCTTCTCTGGAGCTGCCGTGGGGGCTTCTGGCGTCTCGCCCCGGTGAGCGAGCGGAGCCAATCGAGCTACGCGGGATTCTTGATTGTGGGGGAGAGGCCGACGAGCTGTTGGCGCAAACCATAACCGCTGGAGTTGACGCAGAGGGGTGGCGCGTCCCGCAGATCGATGTTTCGGGTAAGGAAGGTCTGTGCCAGCTTGAATTGATTCAGCTTGGTTCAAACGGAAGGGCTTCGCCCTTGATTGTCTGGGGCGCACCACAGATCCTGATCTCTGAAGACGAGGAATCTTTGCGCATCGTTTTGATCTCTCTCGATACTCTGCGTGCGGACCATATGTCCGGCTATGGTTACGCCCGGTCGACCACGCCTGTCATGGATCGAGAGCTTTTGGCTCGCGGGGTGCGTTTCACCGACGCGATGACGACGATCGCGAGCACTGGCACCGCTCATCTGAGTCTGTTCACCGGTGAGTTTCCCCGCGCACAGCTGCCGAATGGTCGAATAGGGCGCAACACCGCAACTCCGACTTTAGCGGAACTTCTCCAGAAGGGTTCCTACGCGACCGCAGCCTTCACCGAGGACGGACTCATTAGTGGCCCTTTTGGTTTCTGGTACGGGTTCGATCTTTTTCGAGAGTACCATGTTCTCTCCGAGGGGCGTGGTGCTGGAGTCTTCGCCGATGGGATCGACTACATCCGGGAAAACCGCGACCGCCGCTTCTTTCTGTTTCTCCATACCTACAGGGTTCATGACCCATGGGATCCAACGCCTGCTTCCAGCGGGCTGTTTCGGGATAGTGCTGATTGGAGCCAGGGTAAGCTGGATTCGAGAATTCCTAAAAGGCAGAGGGCGGTGGTCGATGACTACGATCGGACGATCGTCGATGCTGATCAGATGGTTGCGGGATTTCTCGACGAACTTGAGCGTCTGGGATTGAGTGAGAACACTCTGGTGGTGCTGGTTTCTGACCACGGAGAAGCTTTTGGCGAGCATGGAATTCTTGGCCACGGGTTGGCCGCGCATCAGGAGCAATTGCAGATACCGCTGGTGTTTCGGGGTCCGGGAATTGCCGAGGGGGTCGTGCGCGAGGATCCGGTCGGAATCACTGACGTTGCCAGCACGATCCTGGAACTGGCAGGTCTTCCTTTCGAGGGCGTTGGTTCAAGTCGCAGCTTGGCAGGCTTGTTGCGGGTTGAGACTGATAAAAGAGAATCGCCGCCGATATTACCGGAGAGCCCACTCTTTTTTACGCGACTTTTAGGCGAGTCGCCGAAAAACTCCTTTGACGGCGTAAGGATGGGCGATCAGAAACTGATGCGCGAAGGAAATCGCTGCAGTCTGTTTTCAATGTCTGCCGACCCTCAGGAAAATCAGCCAACCACGGTGGCTTGTAGCGAGAGTCGATTGGCGGCCGAGATCGATCGGTACCGAACTCGAAGCCAGGCGGAACGTTTGGACAAGCAGGCTGCGGCAAACGAGCAGCCTGCAATTTCGCGCGATACTGCAGAGTCTCTTCGGGTGCTCGGCTACGTTGAATAGCCCTCGGGAAATCCTCTATGTCGGGTCCGGTAGCTGACGTTTGCGTGCTGCGGGATGTTTTCCATCAGGCGTAGGTCGGATCAGGTGCTCTTGAACGCTCGAGGCAACGAGTTCGCCGGATTGGGAGAAGATCAGCGCCCTCCCGATGCCCCTGCCGCCAGCGGTGATCGGGCTATCCAGGTCGACCCGATGCCATTGGTCGAACTGGATCGGGCGGTGGAACCATAACGCATGGTCGAGGCTCGCGGACTGTACTTCCATGGCCGAGATCGGATGCGCGTGGAATGAACCCGCCTGAATAATATAGTCGCTGGCGTAGGCCAAAGCGCATTGGTGGATGAGCGGATCCGAGGGCAGCGCGCTGCGGGTGCGCATCCAGGCGGTGACATGGGGTTGCTTCACGTTTCGACTGAACATGGCAAAACCATCCGGAGCCAGAATCTCGATAGGGAGTTCCCCCATCACGCTGCTGTCGGGAGTCGCACTCTTGGGTAACCCCAAGGCTTTGCGTAGCGACCCCTCCCAGCTTTCACCGCCAGGGCCGTCACCCGGGGACATTGGCAGTTGATGTTCAGGTCCATCCTCATCGTGATGAAAAGACGCGGTAACCGTTGCGATGGCCACCCCATCCTGCGTGGCGGTTGATTCTCGAGTGGCAAAGGCACGTGAATCACGGAGTCGGCGGATTTCATAATCAATGAGTTGTTTGGGATTGCCGCGGTGCAGAAATTGCGCGTGGATCGAGTGCGGGCTTTTGCCCGAGACGGTCTGTGCGGCCGCAGAAAGCCCCTGCGCGAGAACGATGCCTCCAAATAGATGGTCGCCTGAGTCGAGTTGGCCGCTGGCCTGGTAGACATCCTTCGATATCTCCTGAAGTCCAAGTCGCTCAAGGAGCATGGCTGTCGAGGGGTGCATATTACGTCCTTACCAGAAATAGCTCAACGGACACTGCCAACCGCGGCGGGGGGGCGAATTGCGATCCTCGAAGCCCACCCCTGTCTTGCTTTCAGCATCGGTTTCTCAGGTTTCTATTCGGCCGATCCAAAATCATCGGATTCCGCCACGCACTGTCCGAACCAGTTCAGACAGCGTTTTTCGTTTTTGCACGCTTCTGATTCGATGCAGTGAATGTGGCGTGAGGGGCGACAATTAAAGGACAATTCTCCGTCAAGTACGGGGAAAGCGTGACAGTTGCCGATCTGACGACATTCTTCGGATGCCATGCATTCCTTCTGGGCGGGGAAGTCCTTTTCATGCATCCCCTCTTGCAGAGGGATATTCCATGCGTCGGCCGCAGAATCTGCCGCGATCTGGGCACGGTTCTTCAATTCAGCGGGCAAAAGGCAGGCGGCTTCGGGAAGGAATCCGCGCAGGACAGAGTAGCTCTGACCACTCGCCGCTTTGATGCGTTCGCTATTACCTTTGTGGAAGCAAATGCGTGGGGGTGCGCACGCCGTTCCGTCGCGACAAGTTGTGGTTCCGTAAAGATGGGATAGCGCGGCTATCGCACGCAGATCATGGCCTTCTTTTGAAAGGTGTACGCCATCTGCAGCCAGAGCGTTCTCGGGAAAATTTGAGGCAAACTCGATCACAGAGTCCTTATCGAAAGTTTCTCGCAGCAATTGGTTCAGCTCTTCAGCGAGTTCCCGGGTGCCCGGTCGAGATCCCGTATAAGGGGCGAGGGTGGTTACGCGAAACCCCTTGCCCGCCAGTTTGGCGCGCTCGGCCATCCACAGATACTTCTCGAGTATTTCTTGAGGGGTCTTTGTTCCATGGCGCAGGTCGTTGATGCCAAAGGATGCAATGATGAGATCCACACCAGGCTCGCGAAGCGCGAGGGCAAGCTGGAGAGTTCCATCTTTGGGATGGCTTCCCAGGATCTGGCCGCCCATCACCGCGTAATTGAACACGCGTAATCGTGGGTCGGGAATGCGCGCAACGAGTTGATCGCACCAGTTCCGCAGGTGATTACTGAACGTATTGGAGTCGCCGAGGCAGGCGACGCCAAATGCGCCATCAGCTCCGGAATCCGAAAATTGGAATCCTTGATCGCTTTGCAGGAAATCCTCGAAAACCTCTATTTTTCTTGGTCGCCTTGAATCCCAGACGGCGGCGGAGGCAGGTTGGGTGGCCAGCAGGCCGACGATGAGGGAGTCCTCGATGAAAAATCGGGCACCGAGTGCGACTGCGGAGAGGTGGCCATCGTCTTCCTGGCTCATGCGAAAGAAGCTCTTCGGCCCATAGGCGCCGAGTCTAAAGCCGCCCTCCAGAAGCCGAATTGGATCAGGAAGAGTAAGCTCGTTCTCGATAACCCCCGAGCCGATCGAGATCTGAAGCAGGCGAGATTCTGCTTCTCGCGTGGCGACCCAGAGAGAGCCGTTGGCAAATATAGCCGTCGATACACCGCCGCGGATCTTCTGTTTCCAAATCAGTCGGAGATTGGGTTTGGGGTTGGACTGGAAGACAAAGAGGTCGGGGCCTTCCCTTGTCTCCAGTGCGACCAGCAGCCACCGGTCGTGGGTGTCGATCGTGCGAACAAGCGCCCCCTGTGGCAGCTCGACCGAACCCGCAGGTTTTCCCGAGAGCACCAAGGGCGCCAAGCTGGGTGCGAGGGAAACTGATCCTTCCGGCAGCGCTTCAGCAGCGACAGTTATATTTGCGAGTAGTGCCAGAGCAAGCAACGAGGCGGCGAGTCCTCGTACAAAGAGTTGGGTCGAACTTGGCCATGCTCGGTCGAGTCGACTCCCGTGCAAAGCTGATTTCATTTTGGGTAAAGGGGCCAATCTTTTTGCTCGCCTGTGGAGAGTTCCTTCACGGCAGCTTTGCCTGCGGCGAGATCATCCGGGCCGATCAGAAAGACGCGGGAGGCGCCTTTGGCAGCCGCATCGGCAAAGACACGCTTGGGTTTCATCTTGCCAAGGATCAGTTCGACTTGGCGACCCTCGGCGCGGAGCTGTGTTGCCAGCTGTGCTGCGGCGATCTGTTCCGCTTCGGAGAAGGCAAAGACGATATCGTCCAGCTCCTGAGTTGGTTCGGGGAGAAGATTCTGGTCTTTTAGAAGCTCCGTGATGACGACATCTCCAAATCCGAATCCGACCGCAGGAATGGATTTACCGCCAAGCGTTTCGAGCAGGCGGTCGTACCTTCCGCCGCCGCAAATGGCGCGCAATTCACCCTGTGCGTCGAAGGCTTCGAAAACAATCCCGGTGTAATAGGCAAGCCCGCGGACAACCGACGCATCAAAGATCACATCGTCAGCAACACCATAGGCTTCGAGAAGTTCAAAAAGCCGTTTCAAGTCCCGCAAGGCGGCCGACCCTTCACCGCCTGCCTCGGCGGCTTCGTCCAGATTCCGCGCACGCAGCATTTGGAGGACGCTTTCGGCCTCGGCAGGTTGCAAGCCAATGCTGCCCTCGGCGGCACACAGCATGTCGCGGACGGCCTCTTCTCCGATTTTATCCAGCTTGTCGATGATCACGCAAAGCGGGGCAAAGGCCTCTGGCCGCTCGGCGAGAACCCCCTGTCGCAGAGACTCTTCAAGGAGGGCACGACTATTAATCCGGACTTTGACAGTCCCGGCGGGCAAACCGAGCTCGCGGACAAGGGTCAGGAGCGCGGCAATCAGTTCGGCCTCGGCGGTCACGCCAGCCTCGCCCCAGATATCCATGTTCCACTGATAGTGTTCGCGCAGCCGCCCGCGTGTCATTCGCTCGTAGCGCCAATTCTGGGTGACGGTGAACCACCGCAGCGGAAGCTTGAGACCTCCCGCACGCGCCATCACCATCCGAGCGACCGATGGGGTCATCTCCGGGCGCAGAGCCAGGTGTCTGTCGTGCAACTCGAAATGATAAAGCTGGTCGACAATTTCCTCGCCGGCTTTGCGCGTGAAAAGCTCAGCGTGCTCGAGGATCGGGGCGTCGACTTCCTCGAATCCGAATTTGCCCGCGACGCGGCGGAAATTCTCGAACAGCCAGGTCCGCTGACGCATTTCTTCCGGATAGAAGTCGCGGGTTCCGCGCGGGGCCTGTATCGAATTCTTCGCCACGAGCATACCGATACATCACTGTGGCCGGCTCTGCGAGGGCCGCGATGGAGAAGCCAAACTGGATCGGATTCGGCGCGAAGTTCCCCGAGCCGCCTCTCCCGGTTGGAATTCCGTCCTTACGAGCCTTCCCCCAACCTGCACGCGGCCGCCAAATCAGCAGTCTAGAGAGTGGCGCCGCAATATTTACAATTGGTCGCGTCGCTATCGTGTCCCTCGCGCGAACATTCGCGACAATATTGAGAGGTGGGGACATGGTTTTTGGCGCGAGCCAATTCTGCGGACAGAATTCCGGTGGGAACAATGATCAAGCTGTAGCCGAGGATCATCATGGCGACCGACATCAACTGACCGGCGGGGGTCTGGGGTGTCACGTCACCGTAGCCCACTGTCGTCAGGGTCACGACCGCCCAGTACATTCCGACGGGAATCGAGGTGAATCCGTTCTCGGGGCCTTCGATGAGATACATCAATGCACCCATCAGGACGATGGAAATCAATGCAGTGACCAGGAATACGGTTATTCGGGCGCGCGCTGCATAAAGACTTTCTCGCAAGGCTCGTTCTTCCGACATGAAGCGAGCCAGCTTGAAAATACGAAAGATGCGCAGGAGCCGGAGCGCTCGGAGCAGGAGCAACGACTCGGCTCCCGGCAGCAGAAGGCTCGCAT
>DLYX01000590.1 GCA_003447545.1 Deltaproteobacteria bacterium
AGGGTTGCTGGCGGAGGGCGGGGTGCCTGCCATGAAGCTCTATTCGATGATCGGGCTTCCCACAGAAACCGATGAGGATGTTCTCTCTCTCATCGAATTGGCACGGAAGATTCGCGAGCGTCTCAGTGGGGTCGGGCGGATCACCCTTTCGATCAACCCGTTCGTGCCCAAGCCCTGGACGCCGCTCCAATGGGAGCCGATGGCGCCGCTGAAGGAGGTGCGCCACCGTGCGAAGCTCCTGCAACGTCAAGCAGCGACCATACCCGGCGCAACTGTGGATCTGGAGTCGCCGCGGGAGGCCTATTGGCAGGCTCTGCTTTCGCGAGGAGACCGACGAGTTGGCCTGATTCTGGAAGCGGTACACGAGCGGGGGGGCAAGTTCTGGCCGGTCATCCGTGAGGCTAATCTGGACGGCGGTTTAGGGGATTGTCCGCCACCATCGGAATTCGTGGAGCGGCGATTCTCGGCAGATGAAGACCTCCCCTGGGATTTCATCGACCATAATGTGTCGAAGAAATATTTGCTGACCGAGTGGCGCAAGGCTCTGCTCGAGCGCGAGACCGCGCCATGCGATGTCGCATCCTGCGTGAGTTGCGGGGCTTGTTGAGTCGATGATTATCGGAACAGGTGTCGATCTGGCCGGCATCGATCGCACAATGCTGGCGGTCGACGGCCCGAGGGGCCATCGATTCTGCGAGCGGGTCTTCTCTCCGGCTGAAATCGCTTATTGCGAGTCCCGCGGCAGGGTGCGTGGTCAGAGTTACGCGGCGCGCTTCGCTGCCAAGGAGGCGGTGATGAAGGCTCTGGGCGTGGGGTGGGGCAAGGACGCCGGTTGGCAGGATATCGAGGTGTTTCGGCAAGAAACCGGTCAGCCGGATGTCCGATTGCGAGGGGCCGCTGCCGTGACGGCCGAGCGGCGAGGGATCACCGCAATCCACCTTTCGCTCTCGCATGGAGAGGGTATCGCGATGGCTTTTGCCGTGGCCGAGGCGGTGCCGGCCGGAAGTTGAGCGTTCTTTTCAGTCGCTTTGGCGATCGATCTGCAAGCAGAGCGCACCCAGAGCGAAGGCGCCAAAAAAAAGCCCCCCGATCGTCCACAGCATCCCGGACCGACCATTGGCGCGCGCCAGTGCGAGACAGAGGCATGCAAAAGTGATGAGCATGCTGATCCCGGTGCCGATCATGGTCTCCGGCGGCAGTCCGGGCATGATCAGAAACAATAATGTGGGTAGGCTCATGGTGTAGGCTAAGGTATCCAAAACTTGACCCCGCAGTCGGAATCACTGTAGGGGAAGACGCCGCGTCTGGCGAGCGCCGAAGGGAAGGTTGGGTATGGCAGACCGAGAAAAGGAACCGGAGAGCATCTTGCAGTGGCTTTTCGGGGCCGGGGAAGGGCAGGTGCTCCGCCTGGTCGAAGAAATTTTGCAGAACCCGAAGATCGGGGAAGCCCTGTCTGTCGCCTTGCGTCGAGCCATGCAGACCCGCGGGCAATTCGACAAAAATCTGCAGAGCATCCTCGCCGCTTTGAACCTGCCTTCCCGGGCCGATATTGCGAACCTTGAATCACAGATCGAGAGCCTGCAGGGGAGTTTGGTGAACCTGAATATCAAGGTGGACCGCCTTCTCGCCGATCGGGCGCCGAAAAAACGACCGGCGCCGCGGCGCACCCAACGACCGCGTCCCGGCAGCTCGGTGGCTTCCTCCGACTAGAGGCTCGGTTCCTGATTTTGCGGATCGGAGTGCCCGAGCCGCGCGGCGATCGCCTGTACGCCACGCAGCGTCGTTGGTGCGGGCGTCAGCGTAGGTAGTTCCATCCAGAGTCTGGCCTCGGGGTGAGTGCCAACGGCCTGCATGCCATCGCGGAGTTCGCTGATCCACCGGCGTTGTTCGTCCTCGACCATTTCCAGATCACGGTTGCATTGAACCAGTTTACGCGCGAGGCCAGCGCTCCATCCCGCCGGCTTGCGATTCGTTTTCGTCTCCGGATCGAGAGGTAAATCTCCCGCACTGCCGAGGTAGGCCAGATCGAAGACGCGATTGAGAATCACGCTGTCGATCGGGATGCCGGCCTGGTCGACCTGATGGGCAAAGGTGAGCAGCTCGGGCGCGATATGAGGCTCGGGTGCTGATACCAGAACAAAGCGGGTTTCCTCGCCGTGCAGAAGATCTCGAATCGCCTCGGCGCGTTGACGAAACGCCGGAGCGATGGTGGCGAAGTCGGTGGCCAATTGAGAGATGTCCCGCATCAAATGCATCCCGGTCATCCGCTCGAGAGCGACAACCAGCGTGGTCAGAATCCCTTGCGCGATTCTGCCGGTGGCGGCCCCGACAAGGCGGAGCGGTTCGCTGAGGTAGTCCAACGCATTGGATTCGAGAAGGGCGAGGATCCGGTCGGGCGCATCGAAGAGTTCGAGCGCGTGCGTTGCTGGAGGGGAGTCGACGACCACCAGATCAAACCGATCATCTTCGGCGATCTCCAGAAGTTGCTCCAGAGCCATATATGAATCCGAACCGGCAAAAGCCCCGGCAACATTGCGATAAATCGGGTTTTCCAGGATAGCGGTCGCGAGGGTGCTGCCACCGGAAAGTCGTCGGACGAGATTGTCGAACAGCCCCTTGGCGTCGAGCAAGATCGCGTCGAGTGTTCCGGTTGCGTCGTCCGGAAGGGGGACTCTGTGCAGGGTGCCGGGTTCGTCCGGAAGTTCGAGAGCATCCTTGAGGCGGGCGGCCGGGTCGACTGTGAGCACAACCACGCGAAGTCCTCGTTGTGCCGCGGCGACAGCCAACGCGGAGGCGGTTGTCGTCTTGCCGACCCCTCCGGCGCCGAGCAGGACAACGACGCGAGTGCCGTCAAGGAGATCGTCAAGCATGGATCACCAGCGAGCGCAGGAGAACCTGCAAGGGGACGAGATCGCTCAGGGCCATCCCTTCGCCAAAAAGAAGGGGCAGTTCCAGCGGGCGCTCGCCAGCATCCTGTTTGAGTTGTCGTGCCGCCTCTTGCGCCTGAAGTCGGTGGAAGCGGAATAGATCGCCTGCGAGAAGGAGGCTTGGGTCGATGCTGTCGTCCTCGCGGGCTGCATTCAGTGCGCGTTCTTCGTTCTGGGTGAAGCGGCGCGGCCAGACGCGGTTCAGGATGGGCGGGAGTAGAGGGATTTGCAGTGCCGCCAATGCGCCGCGGAGTTCGCGGGCCTCTGCTACGGCCCAGTCCTCCGGAATGGCGACGACGGCCACTGCGGTGCGGGCCGGGTCGTTCATCAATTGATCCGTGCGGCGCAGCGTTTCGGCCAGAGGGCCGAGCAGGCTCAGATTCGCAAGGCTGCGAGGTGCCGCGAGCAGCGGCACGGAGTGTCCGCTGGCGGGGGCATCGAGGACGACGAGGTCAAAGTCGGAGACCCCCGCCGTTGTGCGCTCGACGTACTGGCGCACGCGATTGAGAAGGGCGGCCTCGAGAATTCCCGGGATCGCGGCGCAGAGAACCTGAAAGCTTCGGCTTGAGAGCAATCGCTCGGAGAGCATTCGGATCGGGACCAATTTTTGGATCAGGGACCGAATGCAGAGTTCTTCGTCGAGTTCCGCGGCCGACAAGTTGGATCGGATTTCGCGTGGTTCCGACTCGAGGGGCGATGTGCCCAGCACGGAGGCGAGGCGGCCTGGTCGTGCGATCTCGAGGAGCAGCGCTCGTTGTCCCTCTTCCGCCGCGGCTGCGGCGAGGGCGGCAGCGACTGTGGTTTTTCCGACGCCACCTTTCCCGGTAACGATGACGAGACGACCGGTCGACATGGCGCTGGGGTACCTCCGGCCCGATCCGCTTTCAATGCGGGCAGCTTAAATTAGAGAGAATATCCGATTTCGATCGCGATTGTATCCTGCCCGCTGAAGAGTTTGTTGGGTGTATTGCCCGTGAATACCGCGCGATCGGACTCATCGTGGCGGTACTCGCTGCGCAGATAGAGCCCATCCGAGAGGAAGACCCGTGCATCGAGTGAAACCGCCCAAAGGGTTTGCGGAACCCCGGTTCGAGCGCCCTGGCCGTCCTGGAACCATTCCCCGCGCAAGCCGGCCTGCCATCGATTGTATGTGTAGCTGGCAATTCCCGAGAATCCGGACCAGCTGGCGTGCTTGCCGGGCTTCCTCACACTGGCGCCACTCTCGCTCCCGAAGTCGTAGTTCAGGGTGAAGTTCAGGCCGGGCAGAGGGGTCATCCCGATGACGACATCGACGACGCCGCGGTTATTGGAATTGCAATACCGGCCAGAAAGAGGTGGCACGGCCCCGGGGTTGGGCAGGCAGGTCTGTTCAGGACCGATGATCCCGCTCATATAGAGCTGGAACTTTTCATTTGGGCGGATGGCCAATTGGCCGATTCCGCTGGCGCTATGGTTGTTGTCCTCGACGTTGTCCCAGCCCACCACCGCGCCGCCCGTCAGGGCGATCATATCGGTCACCTGATAGGTCGCATACGCACCCGTGTGGGTTCGCGGGATGGCGTAGCCGAACAGGAAGGAGCGGGAAAAGTTGACGTTTTTCCAAGGTTCCAGGACCTCGGCCCCGAGCAGCGTGGTCAGTCGGCCCGCTTTTACGAGCAGTCCCTTCCCCAGTTTGATGTTGAAGGCGAGCCACGCTTCCTGAAACTCCACGTCATTATATTCCCAGGTGGTATCGGGAATCAGGCCCGTGCCATTCCAATCGGCCTTGATCCGGCGGGCGAATCGTCCGGCATCCAATTTGACGTTCAAGCCCAGTTCGCCGAAGTCAGGATTCGGATTCAGGCCCAATTCGAGCTGGAAAAGCTCAAAGGCGACGGAATTTGCATTGTCGGCCAATGGTCGCAGAGTATTTTTGCCGTTGAAGGGGTCGTTGGCGTTCCAGATATAGGCCGCCGAGAAACCCAAACCGAGGTGTATTTGGCGATTGGCCAGCCACTCCTGCATTTCTGCGGTCCGGTTGTCGACCCAGTCCAGGGGCGGAATCGCCGCGAAGTCAGGGTCTTTTGCCTGCAAGCTTCGGGCGTAGGGTTCGGCAACGCCACCGAGAACGGCAGCCGAGGCGGGCGCTGCCGCCACCAAAAGCGTGGCGGCGATAACTGCCAAAACCAGATTCCACGGAAACTTTGCCATGATGAAGGTTGGGTTTAGCCCTTCCGAACGTCTTTTCCGAGTCCTCAGCGGGGATTCGCACATTTTCCTCCCAGAAAGGTTGGCTTCGGGGAAGCATCAGAGGAATTTGTTCGCTAGACATCGGAGTGCGGACTGTCGGGGGGCTCGTTTCGTGGCGACCTTCGGGGGACTGCGTTAGACAGGGTCCGTCGGCTGTACATGTCGATTGTCTGAAAACTATTAGGAAGACTCATTCGGGGCAGTTGTGCCCGTCGTTGACGTAACGGGAAGCCGAGTGATAACTACAACCGCCATTCTGAAAAAGGTGCGCTTGTGAACTTCGATTTTGCCAATGTTCTCGTGATGCTTCTGCTGGGGGCTGTAACAGCTGCCTTGATGCTGACCCTCGGCTCCGTGCTTCGGCCGTCAAACCCGGAGCGTCAAAAGCTCAGCACGTACGAGTGCGGGGAGCCACCCACCGGCAGCGCCTGGATCAATTTCAATATCCGTTTCTATCTAATCGCGCTGATCTTCGTCATCTTCGATGTGGAAGTCGCGTTCGTCTACCCGGTAGCCACGGCCTTTCGACCTTTCGTCGAGAACGGTCAGGGGCTGCTTGTCTTTACTGAAATCCTGGTTTTCGTGGGGATTCTGTTTCTCGGACTGGTCTATGTCTGGGTCAAGCGGGATCTGGAATGGCTCAAGCCAGTCATCAAAGAAGAACCAAGTCTCAAGGCCTGAGGAAATCGATCATGTCGTTGATCAACACGCTTCCCGAATCCGTCGTGACCACCAAGGTGGACGACCTTTTGAACTGGACCCGCAAATCGTCGGTTTGGTATATGCTCTTCGGACTCGCCTGCTGCGGAATCGAGATG
Organism: Deltaproteobacteria bacterium; assembly: GCA_003447545.1. Lineage (GTDB taxonomy): Bacteria > Desulfobacterota > Binatia > UBA12015 > UBA12015 > UBA12015. Next base: position 5,975 of record DLYX01000590.1, read on the forward strand.
ATGCAGACCGGTGGACCCCGCTCGGACCTCGACCGGTTTGGTATGGTTCCCCGAGCGACGCCGCGCGTCTCGGATCTGATGATCGTCTCCGGCACCCTGACGCTGAAAATGGCACTTCGTACCAAGCTGCTCTATGAGCAGATGCCCGATCCGAAATACGCCGTTTCCATGGGCAGTTGTGCTAACTGCGGAGGCCTCTTTCAACTCGCCTACTCCGTGTGCGACGGCGTGGACAAAGTGATTCCGATCGACGTCTACGTTCCCGGATGTCCCCCCCGGCCGGAGGCCTTGACCGAAGGGCTCCTGAAGCTGCA